>JAICQC010000442.1 GCA_025938055.1 Anaerolineales bacterium
CGCGTTCATCACCAGCCATCCAGTGCCGCGGCAGGATACCGACCGCGTTCGGTTCGCCGACCAATGTATCAGACATGTGCTGTGGAGTGAACGCGATCCGCGCGGACGGTGTCACCCTGCTTCCTGCCATTACGACTCGGTCGAACACCTCCTGCACATCCTCTTCAGAAGCATAGACCCACACCTGCACAGATGGGTCTCCCTGCCCCGTAAACAACGCACGCGCCTCTTCGAGTGTCAGGTTTTGCACCGGGCTTTGGCGATGTGTGACGATTAAGATTTCTTCTGTATCGATTTGATAAGCAGGTGATGTGAGGAACTCCGGTTCCCCCACTCGCAAAATAATATCGGCTGTAGAGGCATCATCCACGCGTGAGATCACGGCGATCGATTCGGCACACGCGTATAACGGTTCCAACCAGGGCTGCGCGGCAGAGGTCGAATGGACGGTGATGAGTTGAGGGGTTGCTACAGGTGTAACCGGTGAGCAGGAAAATAACAGCAGAGAGGAAAGAAGAAAGAGGAAAAGTTTTTTTAGCATCACCAGTTTTGTAATAGTGCGGCGACCAGCCTTGTACGTTCCTCTATGCTGTCTGCAAAAATATACTCACGCTCCGAATGGTAGCCTTCGCCAACCGCGCCGAGTCCATCCAGCACAGGGATGCCGAGCGGTGCGACGAAGTTCGCGTCGGATGCGCCACCCGTGCCGCCAGCTTTAAGTTCCATGCCGATCTGTGCTGCAATGGAGCGGGCTTTCTCGAAGGTGGCTTTCATCGTCTCGTCGAATAGCATCGGTGGGCGGTTCAGTCCTCCTCTGACTTCAATCGATGTCCCATCGAGAACGGGTCTGAGTTTGCTCATTTCTGCTTCGAGACGTTCCCATTCGCCGGGCTGCATGACGCGCACATCCACCCGGATAACAGTTTCCTCAGGTACGACGTTCGAAACCGTACCGCCATGTATCACACCTACGTTGAGCGTTGTTTGCCTGGAATAATCTGTGAGCTTTTGAATGGCAATCACCTGGTGCGCCATTTCCTCAATGGCATTGCGTCCCTTTTCGTGATCGCCGCCGGAATGAGCGGCACGTCCCTTTGTACGCACCCGGAATTCTCCCACCCCTTTGCGCCAGGTCTTCAGCGCACCATCGACCAGGCCTCCTTCCAGCACCAGCACCAAAGCAGATGCTTTCGCCAGCCGTTCAATGTGCTCATGGGAAGTATGACTCCCGATCTCTTCATCAGAAGTGCACAGAAGCGTGACCGGGCGATCCAAACGGGACTTTTGAGCTTCCTCGATGGCAGACAATGCAATGACAATCCCCGCTTTCATATCCAGCGTACCGGGACCATAGATTCTTCCGTCAACTTCGCGGTATGGCATCTTGCTGATCGTGCCAAGCGGGAAGACCGTGTCCATATGACAGAGCAACAGAATGGGCTTTTTACGCGATACAACTTCGCTCGGGGCGAAATGTGCTAGAACATGATCACCTGTTTCTTTATTGGGAATCATCTCTACCTGCGCGCCGAGGTTGCGCATTTCGTCAGCAACGATTGCCCCAACGCGATCAACCGCGGCTTTCTCATGAGAAGGCGATTCGGTTTCGACCAGTGATTTGAGGAGCGAGGTTTTTTCCATCGCACAAGCTGTTAGGGCAGTCCGGCTGCCAGACAGATCATACCAACAATTGCGCAATAGCCTGCGAACAGATAGATGGAATGGTTTCGCAAAAAGTTCATCAGCCAGCTGATCGACAGCCAGCCCACGACGCCAGCTGTGACGAATCCAACAAGAAGATAAGGCAGGAATTCTGTGGTGTTCGGCATGAGGATCACCTGTATCGATTCATACAGACCAGCAGCCGTCAGGATCGGTGCAGACATCAGAAATGCCATGCGCGCCGCGGAGGGGCGGTCGAAGCCGCGCACGATGCCGCCTGCGATCGTGGAGCCAGATCGTGAGGCGCCCGGGAAAATTGCCAGAATCTGGAAAAAGCCTATCACAATGGCATCCGTCCATGAAACAGACTCCAGCTTGCGCTCATGACTGCCGAAATATTCCACAAGTCCCAGCAGTGTCGCGGATACCACCAGGCGCACCCCGGCGATCAGGATCGGATTGCTGAACAACGTATCCACCACATCCTTAAGCAGAAAGCCAACGATCAGGGCAGGGATGGTTGCAACGATGACCAGCCATGCTACCAGAGCGTCGTGAGTAGCGAATGGTTTTCTATCTCGTAGTCCCTGCACGAATGCTCGCGCGATGGACCATAGATCTTTCCAGAAGAACAGGAGCAGCGCCAGAACCGTGCCCAGCTGAATAATGACGTTGAATGAAAAGATTCGTTCGCCCGAGGGGATGCCAAGCAACGTCTGCCCGATCAATAAATGCGCAGTGGAGGAGACAGGGATGAATTCGGTCAGTCCCTGGATAATACCGAGGAGGAAGGATTGGAGGAAGGTTATAGGTTGCATAATAAAAAATAAGTGAAAGCAAGATGTTTAAGGGATCATGATTATTCGGTTGAAAGATTTTGTTCCAGCTTCTTTCTTTCTGCGTTGCCCTGCCATTGGGAAAGCAGTTCAGGAACTTTCTCTGTAAACGTACCCTCTGCAATGTAGACTCTAATGTTTTCCATAAGTCTAATCAATGCCCGCAAATTATGGATGGAAATCAACGTTCCAGCCAGCAATTCCCTGGCTACGATCAAGTGACGAATGTAGGCGCGGGTGAAAGTCCTGCAGGTATAGCAATCACAAGTGCTGTCAACAGGACGCTCATCGCGCGAAAAGGTTGCATTCATCAGATTAAGGCGTCCTTCAGGCGAAAAAGCCGAATGATGCCGTGCCAGTCGTGTTGGCAGGACGCAATCGAAGATGTCGATGCCGCGCAGGACGCCATTGATCAAATCCTCGGGCGTGCCGACTCCCATCAGATAACGCGGTTTCGTTTCAGGGAGAAGCGGTGTGACCACATCCAGGGTGTCGTGCATCTGCTGCTTGGTCTCACCTACAGACAGCCCGCCGATAGCGATGCCAGGCGTATCGAGGGAGGCGATAAATGCAGCGGATTCCGCTCGAAGGTCCGCTTGAACACCGCCCTGGACAATCCCAAAGAGAGCCTGGTCGCCGCGTCGCTTGGTTTTGACGCAAATCTCCGCCCAGCGATGAGTCCGTTCCATAGCAAGCCTGCTGTAGGCGTGGTCATTGGGATCGGAGCACTCGTCGAACGCCATGATGATGTCTGCGCCGAGGTTCTCCTGAATGCGAATGGAACGCTGGGGCGTGAAGCGATGGGTGGAACCATCGATGTGACTTTTGAAGGTCACGCCTTCCTCATCGATCTGGCGGGTCTGGGCAAGCGAGAAAACCTGAAAGCCGCCCGAATCGGTGAGCATGGGATGCGGCCAGCGCATGAATCGATGCAGACCACCCAGTCCGGCGATTACATCATCCCCCGGACGCAAGTACAGGTGATAGGTGTTCGAGAGTACGAGCGTGGCGCCCAGTTCCTTGAGCTGGGCAGGCGTAAGAGTCTTGACCGTTGCCTGCGTGCCGACGGGCGCGAAAACGGGCGTGAGGAGGTTGCCATGCGGGGTTGTGAAAACCCCTGTGCGGGCGCGGTTGTTTTTTGCTGAAATAGTAAAGTCGAACATGGCTGGAATTATACAGTAGGGGCGCTCTTACAAAATCACAGGTTCACACCGGTAATAACCAGCCAGTTGCAAAGCTGACAAGGTTCATGCTCAGGCTGAGAAGAAAAGCGTCGGCGACGTATAGGCGGTTCGCTGGAACGGAATGTAAAAAAAGACTCTCGAGGATCCAGATCAGAAATTCGGTTACAAGAAGGGCGGTGAG
>JAICQC010000308.1 GCA_025938055.1 Anaerolineales bacterium
CCGCCGGTGAAATCGATGGAAAGAGGCAAACCGTTTACAGCCAGGAGGATAAGCCCTGGGATGATCACCAGGAGCGAAATTGCAAAATACAGGTAGCGTTTGCTGAGGATGTCAATCATGTCTGTTTTCCTCGTCCCTAAATACCGAACCAGGTTTGCAGGTTCTGAGGCTTGAAGTTTCTCAATACGAATGTCAACAGCGTGCGTGTGACGTAAATGGCGGTGAACAACGAAATACCCACGCCAAGTGCGAGTGTGAGGGAGAAACCCTTGACGATGGTCGCGCCGAATGTGGAGCCGAACCAGTACAGAATCAGGGAGGTAATGATCGTTGCCAGGTTCGAGTCACGGATAGAGGACCAGGCTCGCGTCCAGCCCTGATCGACCGCCTGCACAATGTTCCTTCCGCCGCGCAGCTCTTCCTTCAAGCGCTCGAAGATCAGTATGTTCGCGTCCAGCGCCGCGCCGGTGCTGAGCAGAAAGCCTGCAATGCCGGGGAGCGTCAGCGTAAAGTGAAAATATTTGAAGATAGCAAATGCGATTGTCCCGTAGAAGAGGATTGCTAATGCAGCGACAATTCCCGGCAGGCGATAGTAAATCGCCATAAAGAGAATGACGATGATCATGCCGATCAAGCCAGCCGTTAGACTCTTCTGGAGTGAGTCTTCGCCCAGTGTGGGACCGATGATACGCGTCTCGACAACTTTGAGCGGGATGGGAAGGGAACCGTAGCGCAATTGCACAGCCAGGGCATTTGCAGATTCCGCAGTGAAATTACCGCTGATCTGTCCCTGCCCGCCAGGGATCTCGCCATTAATGCTGGGCGCTGAAATCACCCGCTTATCCAGTGTGATCGCCAAAATCTCGCCAATGTTATTCCTTGTATGTTCGGCAAAGGTGGTTGCGGCTTCCGGGGCAAGCACAAAATCGATCGCTGGCAGACCGTCGGGTCCCACACCCACGTTGACACTGCGTAATTCTCGCCCGGTCATGATCGTGTGATAGACCGTCTCGGATTCAGTCCCGTTCACATCCGTTGTGTCCGTGGGAGCGGGTGTAGGTTGAGGGGTTGGCTCTGTGGTCGTCCCGGTCGAGGCGAAATCAGTCTGAAGGATCGTTCCTTCTTCTGGAATATAATCCCCCGTATCGACAAACTCCATCAAGCCGGTCTGCTGGATAATATCCAGAATGGCATCTGCATCTTCTGCACCGGGGAATTCTCCCACAATGCGGCGGTCACCTGCCAGTTGGATCACGTTCTCGCTCACGCCCAGGGCATTGGTTCGGTTTTCGACAATACTGCGCGCGGTTTCCATGTTCTCCGCTTCCACTTCAGCGCCCTCGGGCAGGTCGGCTTCGAGCAGCACCTGCAAGCCGCCCTGCAGGTCCAGCCCGAGGCGGGGAGCGATGTTGCGCTCGAACAGGACGGTATCGTTGAAAGGATTGATGATCTGGATTTCATCACTCACGTCCACCCAGATGGCAAGGGCAGCGACGATGAGAATGAGAACCAAACGGGTGTAAAGGTTTCGGATCATGCGTTGGAATCTCCATCCATAAAAATGTGGCGCTTGGTTTCGATATGGTCGAAAAGAACACTCGACCTACTCAACCAGCGAGCGCCACGCGGCGGTGATTATACTCCGATTGACAGGGCACGACTAGTGCGCTGCGTCGATCAAGCCTTCCGCCTTCATTTTTTCATATGATGCATGGATGGTGGCTGCCAGGTCCCTTTCGATCTCATAGTAAATCGCGATCTGCAAGCCGCAGCGCAGAACATCCATGACCTCTTTGGCAAGCCTGGCTTTATCTGGCTGCCCGTATTTTTCGAATTTGATTCCGGTCCCTTCGAAGTGATTAATCATTTGCGCCAACTCACCGCTTTCCTCCAGCAGGCGCGTCATGATCTGAAAGGGATCGTTTCCCTGCGGATAGCGGCGATTCAACCCGCGTGTGATCGCAAAAAGTTGTTCTATCGTCATGGATAGACCCACTCGTCGAAAAGCTCGTCTAGCTCACAGGTACAGTGTTCTTCAGCGAGGGAATGCAGTGCCTCAGGAGTTGCAACGCCCCACGAAAGGGTTTCGGTGTACTCCCTGATGAACGCATCGAAAGCCTCGGTGCCGATTTGCTCGCGCAGCGCGACGAAGAACAGGGGCCCACGCCCGTAGACGATCGCTCCATACTCCTGCCCGGAGTACTCTTCCACCGGCAGCCCAATCGGAATATCCGCGCGACCTACATTTTCCCAGCGCGCCTCGAGTGAGTTCCGAAAGCCGGACTCTCCGCCGGGACCATATTCATCCGCGTAATATTGAAGTGTGATGAATTGTGTCAACGCCTCATCCAGCCAGGGATCATCGAGCTGATCATCGCCGACAAGGTTATAGAACCACTGATGCCCCACCTCATGCGCAACGGTCGATTCCATGTATATGCTGGCAGGCGTGCCGCGGTAATCGCTATCTACATCGTAGATGCGCGAGGTGATCGCTACAATGCCCGGATATTCGATCCCCAGCGCAAGCGTGGGTGTGGAAACAATGTCAAATTCCGTGTAGGGATAGGGAGCATAGCGCGCGCTGAAATCCTCGATCGATTTCGCGGCGACATCGAGTGCCATCTGCGCGCCTTCTTCAGAGTCGTCCGGTGCGTAGCTGCGGATGGTGACCTCGCCAAACGTCTGCGCGATCTCCTCATACTCCGGGCTCGCTACCAGATAAAAATCGCGCGCAGGACCACTCGCCACGTTTAACGTCTGCATTTCACCGACTTCACCAGATCCGACCGTGTATCCGGACGTGACCAGCATCACATCCTCCGGCGCGGTGATCTTCACGAGGTAAAACGATGCATCCGCGTAGGTAACATCGCCGCTCTGCGGGGGAATCTCCGAGTTCCAGCCCTCGTCATCATAGACCGCGATCATCGGATATGCGTGGGCGAGGGTGAGCACATCATCAAAATAGGAAAGCACTCCAAAATTCAATTCCACAGATTGTGGGACGGTGACCGAAAAGCCCATCTGCAGCGTGAGGCTTTGCCCCGGTTCGAGCGGGACTGGCAATGGGACGATCAAGAGGCTGTCCTGAAGCTCAAGCCGCGGGTCTACCGATTTCCCGTCAACAGTCAGGTTCGACACGCTCATTTCGCCGCCAAGGATATTGGGGAAGAGGCGCAGTTGCACCTCAGTCAATGCCACATCTTCGGCGTTCGTATAGCGCACCTCCTCCGTCCCTGCAATGTGGTAGAGATCATCGGCAATATTGAACTCGAGATGATACACAGTGGCGGCTGTCAGCTCATCGAGGGCGGATTGTTCGGAGGAAACAAGCCCCGCCTTGAAGAGCGAGCGATCTTCCCAGGGCGTGTCGAAGAGGTCTGGCACGGAGGTTGCCGTGGGCGGTGCGGGAGTCTGAAGAATAGAGCAGGAAAGGAAAACGAGACTAAGGCTGATGAAAGAAAGTAAGAGTCTTTTCATGAATTGTTTTCCTTTTCCGCTTTCAAATCATTAGGCGGCACGTTGTAAATATTCCAATGCTTTTTGCAGGACCTGTTCGGGAGTTAGGTTGTCGGTATCGATCAGCAGGCTGGCATGCTGGCGGGCGTGGCTGAGACGCCGCAGTTGTTCATCATAGTCTTTTTTCTGCCAGTTCAGTCTGCGTCGGACTGTACTGACAGGGAAAGATGCATCGAGAAATAATAGAACATCCGGGTTGGTAATCATCTGCCACATGGCTTGCACATAGGAATGTTCCTGCGCGATGTGGCGGCAGGCATATCCATATTTTTCCAGCCCCGCGATCAGCGTGGATTTGCCCGAACCACACGGTCCAACAACACCGACAAGCGGAGTACGCCGCAGAGCGGAAGTGTTGATAAGAGATTTGCTACCTGGAGGCTCCATAAGAGTTTCGTAGCGACGACTTTCCTGACAACTGTCCTGGCGGACGGCGTCAGGGGGTGCAGTCGTCCGGCGGAAGAGCGACTAAAGTCGCTACTACATTGTTGCCTATTGGTTATCCTGCATCAGACGGCTGAGTTCCTCAGGACCGCCGAGCGCTGCCAGCGTATCGCCCGCATGGAGAGGACGCGTGTCGGTGGGGTGCATTTCCGAGTCCTGTCCATGCCTGAGCAGGATGATGTTGAGATGATAATTATCCTCCACATACCCCACGGTTTTATCTGCCAGCCTCGAAGAGGGAGGAATGGTAATGCGGGCGAGGCTGAGCTGCTGACCTTCAATAGAGATCGGGTTCGTGACGTCTACGCCGGAGGCTGCCGAGGCAAAAACAGGCGCCGCCATCTCGGTCGCGCTCAAGGCGATAAAGCCGAACTGCTTTTGCAGCGCGTGGGCGAAGTCTTCATCGAAGATACGGATCACTACCTGAATGTCCGGGTTGAGTGAACGAGCCTTGAGGGCGATCTGCAGATTCATGGCATCCTCCTGACTGGCGAGGATGATCGTCCGCGCCTCCTGAATGTTGGCGCCCTCCAGCGCGCCTGGATACCTGGCATCCACCTGGATGATCGGGATGCCCATCTCGCGCGCTGCGGCAGCGGTATGCGTTCTGGGATTCAACTCGAGCACCACCACGCTTTCACCCCGTTCATAAAGTTTTTGCGCGACACGATAACCCAGATGACCGAGTCCTACCAATACAATATGTCTGTTCATTGTGGATGCAACAGCCATCTCCCACTCCTTGTTTCGTGCCCGCCGGTTGAAGAGCAGGCTGCCAAAATCGGCAAGTCCCTGCGCCAGGATGATGAGTCCAACGATGGGCATTGCAAAATGGAATAATTGCAGACCGAACGATTGCGGAAAATCTCCAACGAGTTGAAGGAATACAGCGGTCAGGACAATATAGATTGCCTCGCTGATGCTTCGCACTGGTTCTCCAACCGCATTTGCAATCGCCGCGTAGGCTACCCCGCCGCCCACAACAGCGACGGTAAATATAAGCACCGGGAACTGGAACTCTTTGAGAAGGATCAGCGTGTCGCGCCAGGCTGCCTTCCACTGCCGAACCATTGGATTCATGTCAATCTCGCGAATTGTTCAAGCGGCAGCCGGACGCTCATGCGCCGGACGCTATCTCCCTCCCGCGCGCTGACCTTCAGTACCAATACGCTGATATCGTCTGCCGGGCGGTTGTCGTCCAGGCGGATTGCCTGCGCGAGCAGCGAGTCTGCCAGCATCTGCGGGCTGGGATCCTGATCGTCCACCACGGCGCGAATCATGGCGCCCACATCCATGGGCAGGCCGCGGCGCTTGCCTGCATGGACCAGACCATCTGTGTATATGATGATCGTGAGCCCTGGTTCGATGGCGACCTCGGTGATGAGTGGACGGACATTGCGCGAGGTGCCAAGCGGAATGCTATCCTCTTCGAGGATGTCTATTTTCTCACCGCGGCAGATGAACATTGGCGCCGGGTTGTTGCGGGTGAGAACCAGCGTTCCGCTTCTTAAGTCGACTGAGGCGATATTCAGCGTGCTGATGACCTTGCCCTGTTTGTCGGTGAAGAGCGCATCCGAAGCCGCGCGCGCCGCAGCGCCGTCACGTACCCCTTCTGCCAGCAAGCCGATTACTTTGCGGACGACC
>JAICQC010000589.1 GCA_025938055.1 Anaerolineales bacterium
CCAACCACCAAGATCGACGTGACTATGACAGACTTTCAATTCCAGCCTAACCAGTTCACGATTCCAGCAGGGCAGGAAATTACATTCAACTCTTCCAACAATGGAGCGGTTGTCCATAACTTCGTCGTTATGAAGCTGGGTACAACCGCTGGTGATATGTTCGATGAAGAGGATATCCCCAACGTGTATTGGGAAGTTGAACTGGTGCCCGGTGGCGCCACCGAAACCTCGTTCACTGCACCAACTGAGCCAGGTGAATACCAAGTCGTTTGCAGGACGGAAGGTCATATTGCCTCGGGGATGACCGGAAAACTGATTGTGGTCCCTCCAGAGGAATAGCCGGGCTGCAACATCGGAGACTTTGAAGCCACTGGACAGTCAAAAGATGGAAAAGCCGCTGATCACAAGTCTGAGCAATCCGCTGATCAAGAAAGCGCGCGCCCTGCACCAGAAAAAGGCGCGTCTCGAAAGTGGACTGTTCCTCGTGGAAGGTATTCATCACGTCGGCGAGGCGGTGGAGGCGGGCTGGGAGTTGGAGTCAATCCTTTACGCGCCGGAGCTGCTGACCAGCAATTACGCGCGCGACCTGCTCACCCGCCTCGGAACAACGCCTCAACCTGTTTCGAAACAGGTCATGGAGTCTCTGGCAGACAAGGATCACCCCCAGGGAATCATCGCCATCGTCCGCCAGCGACAGATGCAGTTGGCGGAACTGAACCAATCCGCCGCGCCGGGAGCACCCTACATCAAATGTGTGGCGGCTCTCGTTTCGCCGCAAGACCCCGGCAACGTCGGCACGATCCTGCGCACGCTGGATGCTGTCGGCGCAAATGCGTTGTTCCTGCTGGACGGCGGCGTGGAGTTGTATCACCCCACGGTAGTGCGTTCCAGCATGGGGACAATTTTCTGGCTGCCCATTCTTCAAACTTCGTTTGAAGAATTTATGACCTGGGCGCGTCAGGGAAGTTATCAACTAATCGGCGCATCGGCGCACGGCGATGTCGATTATCAAACACTCGTCCCGCAAGATCCCTGGATCCTTGTGCTGGGCAGTGAGCAAAAAGGACTCTCCACTGTGCAGACCAATGCCTGTGACGTCGCCGTCTCCCTGCCGATGAAAGGCAGAGTCAGTTCGTTGAATCTGGCGGTAGCCGCGGGCGTTCTACTGTATCACTATACGGTGGGACACGATTAACAAAAAAGCCTTCTCGATTTGAGAAGGCTTTTTTACAGACCAACGTTCGGCTGCGAGGGAGAGGCTAGAATTCGTCTTCGTCTTCGTCCCAGAGCTCGTCATCTTCATCCTCTGCATCATCATCTTCCCATTCCTCGAGCTCTTCCTCCTCCCATTCATCTGCGGCGGCTGCTCCTTCGCTGGGGGAATAGGTTGCACAGCCTGTGTCCGGGTCGATCTCCACCGCTGCCGCACTGCAATAGCCTTCATCCAAGAACACACAATCTGCGTAATGACACTTGATACGGGGCATGCTGTCCTCCTGAGGTTAGGGTTGTCGTACCACGCGTATGACTGATAGGATAAAAATAAGCGTCATCGCGACCTGTGATGTAATACAAAACGGGCAGTACGCCCTGATCAGGGCGATCTCAACATAGATCAAATACAGCGTGAACAGAAAGCCCATCAGCGACAATCCGAAAAAAACCAGGCTTCCGTTCTGCTGCAGGAAATCGATTCTGCGTTCGAAGAGCAGAACCGCCAGGATTACCGCGTATCCGAGGACGCCCAGGACTGCCACGGGTATGGTCAGGCCGGCGAGATTGATTTCAGAATAGCGGCTCGCATTGACGACGGAGCAATCCTGTGAGCCAACGCACATATTGTCGTTTGATGTAATTTTGGAAATCGAAATACAAATGGAGCCCACCAAAACCAAGAAAGATAGTCTGAGAGAAATATGCTATAGGCGTGAATGATAAATTCATCACACCAACACAGCAAAAAGTTACGCAC
>JAICQC010000170.1 GCA_025938055.1 Anaerolineales bacterium
AAATTATGAAAGACCTGATTGAATACATCGACAAATCGCTGGTGGATCATCCAGACGAAGTGCAGGTGCGGCAAAGTGGAGGTGGGTCACGGGTCCGCATCGAGCTCAGCGTCTCGAAGGATGACATGGGACGCGTGATTGGGAAGGGCGGCAAAGTTGCAAACTCGATCCGCACACTCCTGCGAGTGGCGGCAGAGCGGGAAGGCAAGCAGGCTACTCTCGATGTGGTTGAGCCAGAATAATGGCTGATACGAAGAACGCTCCAGGCTCGCCAGACGGCGAGCCTGTGTATTTGGCTGTTGGCTTTTTACGCCGACCGCATGGCGTGCATGGGGAAATCATCATGGATCTGCATACAGATTTCCCTGAGCGGCTCAAGTCTGGGCGAAAGCTTTTCATTGGCGATGAGCATAAGGCGGTCACGCTCACCGGCGCACGTCCACACGCAAAAGGGATGCTGGTCTCGTTCAAAAATATTGAGACCCCGGAAGATGCGGGGCTGTATCGCAACCAGTGGATATACGTCAAATCGACAGATGTGCCGCCTC
This sequence comes from Anaerolineales bacterium, assembly GCA_025938055.1. The sequence goes on from JAICQC010000170.1 coordinate 549, forward strand.
TGCCGGAAGGCAAACTCTATCAACACGAGCTGCTCGGGTTTGCGATACTTAACGAGGACGGCAACCCTCTCGGCGAATTGGTGGAGATCATCGAGACGGGTGCGAACGATGTGTATGTTGTCAGAAATGAATCCGGAAAAGAGATTCTGTTGCCTGCAATCCCCTCGGTCGTTCTGGAACTCGACCCTGCCCGCCGTTTAATGCGCGTTCACTTGCTTGAGGGATTGTAACGGTGGTTGAGTAGCCCTGCGCGTTCATTGCGAAGTGTACGTCCCGACAAACACGGGACAACTTAACCAGCGAGTTGTAAAATTATTCCATGATGGACAAACGCTACTGGATTGGCTTCAACTTGATCAAAGGCATCGGCGCGGTGCGTATGCAGGCGCTGATCCGGCATTTCGGCGATCTCGAGCTTGCCTGGAGGGCAGCGCCCATAGATCTGGCGCGAGCAGGACTGAGCTCGAAAGTGATCGAGCGCATCGTCCAGGCGCGTCAGAATGTCGATCTGGATAAAGTCTGGGCGAAGATCGAGGCACAGGGCATCAAAATCCTGACGTGGGAGGATGATGCGTATCCACAGCGATTGAAGGAAATAGACCAGCCGCCTCCCGTGTTATATATTCGCGGCGAATATTTGCCAGACGATCTATTTGCAGTCGCTATTGTAGGTACGCGGCGTGTCACGGCATATGGCAGACAAATCACGGAAGAATTGTCTGCGTTTCTGGCAGCCAATGGAATTACTGTCATCAGCGGCTTGGCGCGCGGTGTGGACGCGGTCGCTCATCAGACGGCTTTGAAAGCTGGCGGACGAACGATCGGTGTGCTGGGTTCCGGTGTGGATAAGATCTATCCGCCTGAACACCGCGCCCTGGCTGAAAAAATGATGGAGCGCGGCGCGATCATCAGCGATTATGCTCCGGGCACGCCGCCAGATGCATCGAACTTTCCGCCGCGCAACCGCATCATTTCAGGGTTATCATTGGCGGTCGTCGTGATCGAAGCCGGTGAGACAAGCGGCGCATTGATCACTGCCGAATTCGCTGCAGAACAGGGACGTGAGATATTTGCCGTGCCTGGTAGTATACTTGCGCCGCAAAGCAAGGGCACGAACAAACTGATCCAGAACGGGGCGCTGCCTCTGTTGAGCGTGAATGATCTGATGCAGGCACTGGACCTGACCCGCGCCGGCGAGCAGAAAGCCGCGCGCAAGATCATCCCTGCTGATGAAACAGAAGCACGCTTGATGAACGTTCTCGGGGAAGAACCTTTACATGTCGATGAGATTCGCAATCAGACGGAGTTACCTATCGAAAAAGTTTCAGCCACATTGGCGTTAATGGAACTCAAGGGGATGGTGCGTCAGGTGGGCGGCATGAATTACGTCGCTGTACGTGAGGTACAATCCGACTACTTTGCTTAGGATGAGGACAGGATACAGGACATGGAACATGTTGATGCTGTGCATACATATGCAGTGATCATGGCTGGAGGCGGCGGGACCCGCCTGTGGCCCATCTCCAGGAAAGAAACGCCCAAACAATTACTTCCCCTGCTTGGCAAGGACACTTTGTTTCAAAGCACGGTGGCTCGGCTCGAGAAGATCTTCCCGCCCGAACGGATTTTGGTCGTGACCGTGGCGGAGCAGGCGCGTGAGATGCAGAAACAGGTGCCTTCCATCCCGGCGGAGAACTATTTGATCGAACCGGCACCCCGCGGCACCGCCTCTGTGGTAGGATTGGCGGCTGCAGTGCTCCAGAAGCGCGACCCGCAGGCTGTTATGGCGATACAGACCTCGGACCATTACATTCGCAACCGTGATCTGTTCCATTACTTGATCAGCGCCGCCTTTGATGTCGCTCAGAAAAATTATCTGGTGACTCTCGGGATCACACCGACCTATCCCTCTACCGGATACGGTTATATTCAGCAGGGTGAGCCGCTGGACGGTGAGTACAGGTATCCAGTCTACACGGTGCAGCGCTTCAAGGAAAAGCCTGATGAAGATACTGCCCAGCAGTTGCTGCGCAGCGGTGACCACTCCTGGAACAGCGGGATGTTTGTGTGGCGCGTGGATGCGATCCTGGGCGAGATCGAGCGCCAGATGCCCGAGCTTTTCGGAGCTGTCAGCAAGATTGCCGCTGCCTGGGGTACGTCCCAACAGGATGACGTTCTGCAGTCGCTCTGGTTTGACCTAAAAAGCCAGACCATCGATTACGGCGTCATGGAAAAAGCCGAGCGTGTGGCTGTGCTGCCTGCAGGCGGGCTGGGTTGGAACGATGTTGGCTCCTGGGATTCGCTCTTCGATGTCCTCCTGCCCGATATGAACGGGAACGTGGCGACTAGCGGGCAGCACCTTGCCGTCGATACGCACAGCACACTTGTGTATACTAAGAACGATGATCGGCTTGTGGTGACGATCGGTTTGGATGATATGGTCATAGTTGATGCCGGTGATGTGTTGATGGTCTGTAAAGTGGATCAGTCACAAAAGGTAAAGGATGTGGTGGAACATCTGAAAAAACACCACCAGGAGAAATACTTATAGAATAGGTCATTGCGAGCAGCGTATGCAAAAGCCTCGTAATGGCATATACAAAGGTTATGGTATGGAAGCATATTGTATGAAGTGCAAGACCAAGCGTGAGATGAAAGATCCGATTGCATCATTCAATGCAAAGGGATCACCTGTCACGATCGGTGTCTGCACCGTTTGTGGAACAAAACTTTATAGAATGGGTAGGACCGAGGCGCATGAAGGCATGACGCCTCCTGAAAAGCCTGCCAAGGTGGTAAAGCGCGACGGCAAACTGGTGATTGTCGAATCACCGGCAAAAGCCAAAACGGTCGGGCGTTACCTCGGCAAGGGCTTCACCGTCCGCGCCTCGGTGGGGCATGTGCGCGACTTGTTAAAGTCCCAGCTTTCGGTGGATGTGGATAATAATTTCACACCGAAGTACCGGGTTCCCAATGAAAAGAAGGATGTGGTCAAGGAACTCAAGAAGCTGGCACAGAAGGCGGAGGAAGTCTATCTCGCGACCGACCCGGATCGCGAAGGTGAATCGATCTCGTGGCATTTGATGGAAGCCGCGCAGATCGAGCCCGAGCGCGCCAAGCGTGTGGTCTTTCACGAGATCACCGAATCGGCGGTCAAGGACGCGTTCTCGCGCCCGCGTCAGATCAACATGGACCTTGTGGACGCACAACAGGCGCGCCGCGTGCTGGACCGCCTTGTGGGCTACAGCATCAGCCCGATCCTGTGGGAGAAAGTGCGCGGGCGCCTCTCAGCGGGACGCGTCCAATCGGTGGCGCTGCGGCTGATCGTCGAGCGCGAGCGTGAAATCGAAGCGTTCGTTCCGGTGGAATACTGGTCCATCCATGCCGAGCTTCAGCCGGATGGAATCAAATCCACGTTCCTCGCCAAGCTGGCGAAAATCGACGAAAAGGAACCTGAGCTGCCGAACGAAGAAACGGTCAAGCCGATCCTGATCGACATGGAAACTGCCGCGTACGAGGTGACCAAGGTCAAGCGCGGCGAACGACGACGTAAACCATCGGCTCCTTTTACCACCTCCACGCTGCAGCAGGAGGCTTCGCGCAAACTCGGCTTTACCGCCAAACGCACGATGGCTCTCGCACAGGGACTGTATGAAGGGCAGGACGTGGGCACGGGCGGCACCACGGGTCTGATTACCTATATGCGTACCGACTCGACCAACGTCTCGATCGGCGCTCAAAACGAAGCACGTGATTACATCAAAGGCAAATACGGCGCGGACTTTTTACCCGCCGAGGCGCCGCAATATCGCACGCGCTCTGCGAATGCTCAGGAAGCGCATGAAGCCATTCGCCCAACGTCCGTGATGCGCGATCCGGAACAGGTCAAAGAATATCTCGAACCGGCGATGTTTAAGCTTTATCGCCTGATCTGGCAGCGGTTCGTCGCCTCCCAGATGGAAGCCGCCGTCTACGATACGCTGCAGGTGGAAGTGACCGGCAGGACGAACGAGCATGTGTACCTCTTGCGAACATCCGGCTCCACGGTGAAGTTCGCCGGCTTCCTGGTGGTGTACGAAGAAGCCAAGAACGAAGATGTCAAGTCCGACGAGGACGAGGAGAACATCCGTATCCCTGCGGGAATTGCCGAGGGGCAAAAGCAGGAACTCATCCGTCTCATCCCCGAACAGCACTTCACGCAGCCGCCGCCGCGCTATTCAGAAGCCTCGTTGGTACAGGCACTTGAAGAGGACGGCATCGGTCGTCCATCCACCTATGCGCCCACGCTCTCCACCATCCAGCAGCGCGGCTATGTGCTGCGCGAGGAAAAGCGCCTCGTGCCGACCGACATCGGCATGCAGGTGAATGATCTAATGACTCAATACTTCCCTGACATCGTGGATCTGAAATTCACGGCTCGCATGGAGGAAGACCTCGATATGATCGCCTCCGGGCAGGCGGAGTGGGCGGAGGTGATGCACGAGTTCTATCGCCCGTTTTCCGAGGATGTGAAAAAAGCACAGGCGGAAATGCCCGTTACGAAGAGTGAACCGGAACCGATTGGTCGCAAGTGTCCGGAGGATGGCGGCGAGCTGGTCATCCGCTACGGGCGTTTCGGTAAATTCATCTCGTGCGCCAACTTCCCAACCTGCCGCTACACTGAACCGTGGCTGGAAAAGATCGGCGTGACCTGCCCGAAAGACGGCGGTGAACTCGTCGAACGCAAGACGCGCAAAGGACGCACGTTCTTTGGCTGTGAGAATTACCCGAACTGCGATTTCACCTCGTGGAAGCGACCTCTTAAGCAGCCGTGTCCGAATTGCGGCGGTTTGCTCGTTGTGGCAAGCAAGCGTGAAGCCCAATGTACAAATTGCCAGGAAACTTTCCTTCTGGAAGAGATCGTTCCTGAGACCGTTGAATAGCAGCATAGCGAAGGTTTGTTATGAGCCTTCGCTATGCTTTTGCATAATAAATGAACAGGAGAAACCATGCATTTCACACCCCTTCCGTACCTCGACCCCGGCTCAGGTAGTTTCCTGATCCAGTTACTGATCGCGGCATTGCTGGGTCTCGGCGTGGCTGTGCGCGCCTCATGGAGCAGGATCAAAGGATGGTTTGGAATTAAGTCAGAGCCCAAAGCCGATGACGACGATGACGAACCCGAATCAAAATAGGGGGCAGCTTTCCGCCTCCTTCCGAGACCCAAGCGGGTTCCTTTTTTCCCGTGACGGAGTTCTCTATCGCCAAGTGAACCGCAAGTATGAGACCGAATATGCGCGATTGATGGAATCCGGCTTGTACGAGAAGCTGGTCAAAGCCGGGCTATTGGTCCCGCACGTGGAAGTGGACCAGAGTGCGGTTCAAGCTGACTCGGCTTATAAGGTCATCCAGCCGGAGCGCGTGATATTTATCTCCTATCCGTATGAATGGTCGTTCGGTCAGTTGAAGGATGCCGCTCTGGCGACCTTATCCATCCAGCGCCGGGCGTTGAAGCTGGGCATGTCGTTGAAAGATGCGAGCGCCTACAACATCCAGTTCGTGCGCGGCAGGGCGACTCTGATCGATACACTTTCCTTTGAGATCTATAAAGAGGGACAGCCCTGGGTGGCATACCGCCAGTTTTGCCAGCACTTCCTGGCGCCGCTGACATTGATGGCACAGCGCGATGTGAGGTTGAACCAACTGCTGCGCGTCTATATCGATGGTATACCGCTGGACCTGGCAAGCCAATTGCTTCCTTCTAAAACGCGCTTCAACTTTGGTTTGCTGACTCATATCCACCTGCATGCCGGGGCACAGAAAAGATACTCGGGCGCGGAGGTGAAATCCCGCGCTGCCACGATGAGCAAGCAGGCAATGACGGGTCTGATCGATAGCCTTGACTCCACCGTCCGCAAACTGGACTGGAAACCCGGCGGCACAGAATGGGGAAATTATTACGAGATTACGAATTACTCCGATGCTGCGTTCGAGCACAAGAAAGAATTGATCCGGGAGTGGTCAGCGAGACTCAGGCCGTCTCTGGTCTGGGACCTGGGCGCCAACCGGGGCATCTTCAGCCGCGTGGCGGGGAAGTCTGGCGCGTACGTGGTGTCGTCAGATATAGATCCCGCAGCGGTGGAACAGAATTATCGTCAGGTGAAATCCGAGAAGACTGAAAATCTACTGCCGCTTTTGATTGACCTGACAAATCCCAGCCCATCCATCGGGTGGGCGAACGAGGAGCGCGATTCGTTCGGGTCGCGCGGTCCCGCCGATATGGTCCTGGCGCTGGCGCTGATCCATCACCTGGCGATCTCGAATAACGTGCCGTTGCCGCAGTTGGCTGACTTCTTCGCCCGAACGGGTAAATGGCTTGTGATCGAGTTCGTACCCAAGGCGGACAGCCAGGTGCAAAAATTATTAATCTCGCGCGAGGACATTTTCCCAAACTATACGCGGGAGGGATTCGAAGCCGCGTTCGGGCAGCGTTTCAGGATCGCCGAAGCTGTGGATGTGCGCGAATCGGAGCGTGTGCTTTATCTGCTGGAACGCCTTTGATGCAGTTGAGTTGGGAGATTCCTGGTCTCGTAACGAGGATTTTGCAAACGGCATCACAACCAGTGTCGATCCAGGCAGGACTTTCGACAGTTGTATTGTTCATGGGATGGTATATAATAGATTTAAACTCCCAAAAAAGGAATAAGCCATGGAAGCGGTAACTGCGATCATAAGGAACCTTCTTCAGAACACAAGGACGGTGCTCATACTCGGCGTGGTGTTGGGTGTGATCCTGGGGTTGATAATTGGCTGGGGACTGTGGCCCGTCCAATGGACGGATGGTACACCGGAAGTTCTGCGTGCCGACCTTCAGGAAGATTACTTGCGGATGGCGGTGGAGTCCTTTAACCGGACGGGTGACATCAATACAGCTGTCGCTCGCTGGAATGAACTGGGGGATGCAGCGGGTCCCACGCTGATCCGCCTGCAGACCTCTCCCGGAAATGTGGACCCGGCTGCGGTTCAGCAGTATGCCACGGCGATCCAGAGTGTAGCAGGCCCCATTCAGGCGCCTCCAGGAGGAGGTGGTGGAGCAGCCTCCGGCGCGAGCACCATGGTGATCCTGGGATCGGTCCTTGTGCTGATCCTGGTTGCCGTGGGCGGCCTTTATCTGCTGCGTCTCTTCCGAAAGGGACCAGGCACCGTGACGCCCGTGATGCAGGGAAACGAGATCAGCCGTCAGGTGGAGAGGACCGATTTTCAATCCCTCGGGCTCGCGCAGCCGATCACACAAACCATGACCACCTATGTGCTGGGTGATGACCTTTATGATGAATCGTTCAGCATCGACACGGGCGGCGGGGAATTCCTTGGTGAATATGGAGTGGGCGTCTCGGAAACGATCGGGGTGGGTGAGCCGAAGAAAGTGGCTGCGCTCGAGATCTGGCTCTTCGACAAGAACGATATCAAGACTGCTACAAAGGTGTTGATGTCTGAGCACGCCTATAACGACGCAAACATCCGCGCCCGGCTCGAACCGAAGGGTGAGCTGGTCATCGTCAAGCCGCAGGAACAGGTATTGCTGGAGACAGCCACGCTGCAACTGCTCGCAACGGTCGTGGATATGGAATATGGCACGGGCGCCATGCCCCAGCAGAGTTATTTCGAACGCATCACCCTGGAACTCGCGGTCTGGCCCCGCAGCGGACAGTAAATCATCTTTGAATCAAAAGAGACCGGCACGCCGGTCTCTTTTTTATTTTAAGTAAGGTTATTCGATCTTGAGAATTTTGATCTTGAGCTTGCCGCCGGGGGTCTCTGCCTCGACCACCTCGCCCACTTTATGACCCATCAGCGCGCTTCCGATAGGTGACTCGTTTGAGATCTTCCCATTGCGCGGGTCGGCTTCCTTTGCACCGACGACATAATAGGTCTCGGGTTCAAAATCCTCTTCCTGGACGGTGACCGTGGAGCCGACAGTGACCGTATCGCCATACGTCTTTTCGATGATGACGGCTGTACGCAGGACAGCTTCGATCTCCTGGATGCGTCCTTCAAGGAACGCCTGGTCTTCCTTGGCTTTGTGGTAATCGGCATTCTCCGAGAGGTCGCCCATCTGGATGGCGGAACGCAGGCGCTGCGAAAGTTCCTCGCGTTTCGGCCCGGTTAGTTCGGTCAGTTCCGCTCGTAGTTTGGCTGCGCCTTCCGGCGTTAGATATGTTTGTTGGTTCATGCCTTCTCTCACTTTCTTCTATGGCTTCTCCAATGGATTAAATAATCGCTGATGCTCCTCGATGGCATAGCGGTCTGTCATACCCGCGATGTAATCGCAGATCGTGCGCTCGAGACCGCGCTTTTCGATATTGACCTGGGTTGTGGTCGGCAGCATCGTCGGTTCTTCGCAATAAATGTTGAAGATGTCCGAGATGAGTTTCTCGGCTTTGACCTGCATCCGCGCCACACGGTAATGCCGATAAAGGTTCTTGTACAGGAAATCCTTGAGCTCGCGGTTGCGGCGCTGCATCTCTTCGCTGTAACCGATCACGTTATGTTTGAGTCTTTGCAGGTCGAGCGCGGATTTGGCATTGCTCTCCCTCAGCCGCTTATCGGTGGCTTCGATCATATCCGTGACCATGATGCCCACCAGCTGGCGGATCATGCGGTGGCGCTCGATATCATCCAGGCTGGGACCGCGCCATTTGTACGTTTCACGCAGGATCTCCCAGAGGGCGATGCCCTCCAGCATGTGGGGTGTAATCATGCCCGAGCGCAGACCGTCGTCCAGGTCGTGGGTGGTGTATGCCAGTTCATCTGCAACATTGGCGATCTGCGTCTCGAGGTTGCC
>JAICQC010000228.1 GCA_025938055.1 Anaerolineales bacterium
ACTTAAGCAGATCGCGCAACACTCTGAACATACGTCTCTCCTACTGGTAGCGCACTCGCGGATCGAACAGTGGGTAAATTAAATCCATGAGAAAAACAGTGACAGCCACGCCGATGATCGAGTAAATGGCAATACCCATGATCATGGAATAATCGTTCCTCAAGACCGCGGCCATGGTCAGCATGCCAAGCCCCGGGAAGCCAAAGACGACCTCCATGATGAGGGCGCCGCTGAAGACCGCTCCAAGCGACATAGCCAACCCGGTGAGCTGTGGCAGTAAAGCGTTGCGCATGATGTAATAATTGAGGATCCTACTTTTTTTCAGGCCGGCAGTTTCGGCATAAACCACATAGTCCTCGGAGATGATGTTGGAGGTAAGTGATTTCATACCAATAAACCAACCACCAAACCCGACCAGCACCAGGGTGGCTGCCGGGAGCACAGAATGCTTGATGTAGATCCAGATAAACCCGAGAGACCAACTCGGATGAGTTCCGACCGGGTAAGCCCCGCCGAAGGGGAAGATCGGGATGAAATAGGCAAACACCACCAGCAGAACGATAGCCACAATGTAGTATGGGATAGGACGGACAGCCTGGCCAAGTACCTCGACCACGTTCAAGGCTTTGCTTTTAGGATAGTAGCTCGACAGGGCGCCAAACAGGTTACCAAAAATCCACGAAATAATCACTGCAGTGATCAACAGGCTGAGCGTGTAGGGCATGGCCTGGCCAATCATCTCGGACACCGGAGTCGGGAAATTCGCGAGCGAGGGCCCGAGGTTACCCTGGAGCAAGCGACCCCAAAACGCGAAATACTGTTGGATCGAACTGCCAGACAGTCCATACAGATCTGTTAGAGCGGCGCGCATGGATGCGATGGATTGGGGGTCGAGGCTCTCACCCCTCGCCATCATCATAGATATCTGCGCTTCTACCGGGTTCGTGGGAGCGAGCCGGGGAATGATAAAGGTGACCGTGATCCCAACAAAAATGATCGTCAAGAACTGGAGGAACCGCGGAATTAAATAACGGAGTATGAACCTTCTCATTTGGACTACCTCTAACATGATGCTCCACAGCGGCTGCCGTTTTAGACAACCGCTGTGGAGAGGAGAGAATGTTGCAGCCTTTTTCGTCAACGGTCGCGTTCAACTCATGGCACCAGCCCAATGAGCAGCGCAACTTTTACAGCAGCGAGGTCATGCATTCTTGGGTTTGATCTTGACGAACATATACTTGGTGTTCGCCCAGTTCGGCACCGGGTCCGTGTAGGGATCATCAATCGATGGATAGCCCGTAAAGTAGGTGGTGTCCATCGTCGTGAAGACATTGTACGCCATGAGCGGGGTAATCGGCATCTCCTGTACGGCGAGTTTGCAATACTCCAGTCCCAGCTCGACGCCCTGGGGATCATCGAACGAGATCTTCTGGATGCTTTCGATGATCCCGTCGAGTTCAGGGTTCTTCCAGCGCATACTGTTGGAGCCGGCAGCAGGTTCGCCGCTTGGTACGTAGAACTTCGAGTGCCAGGAGTTAAGGAAGAAGAACAGGTCAGGATCCCCACCCCAGGTCTCGATCGTCCAGGCCAGGTTGGCGGAGTATTCGCCGCTGCCCATGATGGGCCACGGATTGGCCTGGGCGTCGAGGGTAGTGTCGATGCCGAAAGCCTTCCAGCTCTCAACGATCGCAGCGGCAGCCCGGTTCATGGTCGGGTTGGATTCGCCCATGCTCATCATCGGCACCTTGAAGGGCGAGCCGTCAGGCAGGGCCCACATGTCGCCATCCTTCTTCATGCCGGCATCGAGCATCAACTGCTCGGCAGCTTCCAGATCGTATTTCCACCAACCAGCCCCAATATACTGCTTGATGATTTCGGGATCGGTTGGCACCAGATCGCCCAGGCTCTCGCGGGCTAAATCGGCAATCCGTTGGGCGGCGGTTGGATCGTAGGGCTTGTAATCCTGCCCGCCCACCTTGAGGGTAAAGTCATTCAACCAGGATTCCAGCGGCGCGTGATAGAACTGGGGGTACATACCGGTCGGCGGGACGTGGATGGCGGAGATCGTTGCCGCGCCTTTGTAGGAGGCCAGAGCAACCTGGGCAATATCGATCGCCAGGGTCAGCGCCCAGCGGACTTCTTTCTTGTCCAGGCCGGGTTTTTCGTTGTTATAGATGACGGCCGGCAGGGTGGGATCGGGATGCGCCCAGGGGAACGATTTGAACCAGCCAATCGAGGTTGGGTTGTTCTTAGCAAGCGTGATGCGGCCTTCCGGAGTAATATCGTGAATCACATCGAGTTCATGGTTGGTTTGGGCAATGACGCGCTTATCGCTTGGGCCCGGGTCAATGTACATCGCGTACTTGACATCCACAGTGCCCAGGCGAGCGAGCGAGGTCTTCTGCCAATCTTCGCGCCGCTCCCATAAGTACCATTTGCCGTTGGGATCAAAGTCCTTGAGTGTGTAGGCGCCCAGGCTGACCGGCGGGTTGAACTTGAACGCTACTGGGTCTGCCTCCTTTTCAAAAATGTGCTTGGGCATGATGAAGGTGGCTCCCCAGCGCACAGTGAAGGATGTGTGGAAGCGCGAATTGGGGTTCTGCAGGTGGAAGACAACGGTATATTTGTCGGGCTGTTCCAGCTTTTCGATACTGCCCGAGAACAGGCCATTACCCCCCAATCCAGCGTTCTTCATAATGGTATCGACGGTATAGTACACGTCATCTGCCGTGAACTCCACACCATCACTCCACATGAGTCCCTCGCGAAGCTTGACGGTCATCTGCGTGAAGTCGTCATTGTAGATCGGCTGCTCGGCTGCCAGGGCATTATCCCATACACCGTCGACTCCCGCATCCGGGTCGATGTACCACAGGGCATCCAGGGCCAGCTGCTGGAGTCCACATACCCAGGAGCCGCTGTAGCCGGCCCGCCAGCGGTTGAAGTCATCTGCCGGTTGCACAGTCCCTGATGGGTTCTCCAGGATGAGGCACTGATCCCTGGGAACGCCAGGTTGAACTTCCCCTGCTGCAGGCGCAGTAGCCCCTTCCTCCGAGGTTGGCGCGGGGAGGGAAGGTGCGCAAGCCTGCAGGGCGCCAGCTGCTGTAAATACGGCAGCTAGCTTTAAAAACTCTCGTCTGGTGGTGGCACGCTTTCTCATTTCTTCCTCCATGGATGGATTGTGAATTGGACCGAATGGCTACGCTTGCCTCATGCAAGCTGCCTTCAAAAAGGAAAAATCGAACCCGACCGCCTGGTTGAAATAACCATCATTCCCGCCGTGTGGCAAATTACACAGGAACATGATTTTTCCCTTGACAACCTCGTCTTTCACAAACATAAAGTATGGACTCGAGAAAGAATTCTTAAATTGTAAGGATAGTAAACTTAGAAATTTCTTAAATATTATCATGCATAAAATCGAAAGTCAACATTAAATTTCTTGTTTTTGTTCATATATTTTTAGAACATTTTCAATCTTGTTTAATTCAGGTTTTTTGCCTGCATAGGGAGATTAGTTCATGTTTTAACGAGGAAATGGGCTGTTTTTCCGGCAAACCTTTCTAGTTTTATGAGATTTCTCCCACAAGTTAAACCCCTTAACCTTTCAGCTTATTCACTCCAATAATCTGACAAATTTCGATTCAGGATGCCTATTGCATTTAGTCGAACAAAGGATTAAAATATTGTCATCGTTGTTCATTATTAATTGTGGTATCTTTCTGTCCCAAACAAAATGGATCACCCCGGATGGATTTTGATTTGGGGAGGAGTGAAAACGCTTTGGTTAATGATGCCAAGATCGGATCATATAAAGCGCCGACGATGCGCGATGTAGCTGAGGCCGCGGATGTTTCCCTTTCGACCGTTTCGCTGGTGGTGAACGGAAAACCGGGCGTGAGTCATAACCGGCGTGAGAGAGTTCTGAAGGTCATTGAAGAGCTCAATTACTTGGCAGGGGGACGCAAAAAATCGGCCGTGGAGACTAAAATCATTGGGCTTCTGATGGAATCTCTGTCCGAAGCTTCACGGAGCGAGGGATTTTACGTTCGGATCGTCTCGGGAATCGAGGAAGCCGCATATGAACTGGGTTACCAGGTGTTGCTGCATGTCTATCGCCCAGCCATTGACCCCCTCCATAGCATTCGCGAGCTGATGGGGCGCGATGTGGATGGGCTGATTATTGCAAACGATGGTGATATCACACCCAACGTAATCCAGAACATCGCTGAAGCCAGTATTCCAATGGTTCTGGTAGAGAACTTTCAAAAATTCCCGACCCATGCGGTGACCGCCGATAATTTTACTGCCGGGCGTGTCATGACGGAATATCTGATCCAGTTGGGACACCGGCGGATCGGCGCACTTGGTGGACCGGATAAATACAGTAGCCTGCGTGATCGAATGCGCGGTTACCATATTGCTATGTTGGAAAATGGTTTGCTGCTTGACCCCAGCCTGCAGCCAAGCTCCGTCTCTGGTAACCCCAGAAAAGGGTATGTGCAGATGCAAAAACTCATTGCCCTTCCCGAGCCTCCGACCGCTGTTTTTGCTGTAAGCGACCGGGCGGCATTTGGGGCGATGGAGGCCATCAAGGATGCCGGGTTAACCTGTCCTGATGACATTTCTGTGGTCGGCATTGACGATGTGAGGGATAGCGCATATAGCACCCCCTCGCTGACCACCTTCAGTGTTCCCAAATATGATTTGGGCAAGACCGCAGTGCTGATGCTCCACAACCTGACACTGGATAAGTCGATACCACCTGCCAGAACCGTTCTCCACGGGAAGATCCTTGTGCGGCAGTCGACTGCCCCGCCGCGTCAAAAACCTTTACAGGGGAGGTTTAATGGCGCTGCTGCAACCATCACGGTTAATCCGCGCAATGAGTAGACTTCTATCAATCTGCTGATTTGTCGTCCATTCTTATTTTGGACGAACTGGAAGCAAACAGGGAAAGGAAGAGAAAGAAGTCTTCTAGGCAGATGGTGACGCAGAAAGTGACAAGAAAAATGAAAGACCCTTCCCCGCTGGTTGTGGGTCTCGATTCCAGTACGACCGCTTGCAAGGCAATCGTCTGAGATTGTCGTGGTAGATCTATTGCCAGTGGATATAGTGCTCATGCCCTGTTGGCTCCCCAGCCTGCCTGGCATGAGCAATTTGCTGAATCCTGGTGGGTATCAATGACTCACGCGATTCGACAGGCTGTGAGTCAAGTAGATAATAGACGCGTATGGTTTAAAAACCTCATCCGAAGAAACTAGGAATAAGTATATGGTTTTTTCACCATTTATGAGCAAAAAGTAAGCTCACAATGCTGGAGATCTAGCGTGTTATTCTGAACGGAAATATGTAGTTTCGCTGAACAGGCGTTTTCAGTACAAAGAAATGACTAGGATAGGGGTTACTGTACGGAAATAAAATCAAAGGTGTGAACAGGACCCGTGTGCCGGCTTTCTGGAGTAAAACACTTTGGATGAGGTTTTTACAGGGTACGCGCCCCGCCTTTGATGCCAAACCCAGACTGCCCAAGCGTCCAGAGAGCCAACTGCCGGTACGGTACCACAAGTTGCTCGATCTGCGTGACCAGACCTACTTGAGTCAATTCGGTCATTGCATTCTTCCTATATCTGAACTTTATTTTCGATCTTCGTTTCGCCCACCTGAATGATGACGATATCCTCCGTCTGTAAGGTGAAGTCATCAGGGACGAGACAGGTTCCGGTCATCAAAAAGACTCCCTGCGGGAAATCCAGTTCGCGTGTGAGAAACTCCACCAACTCAGGCAGCATCCGCTTCATGGAGGTGGTACTTGCTTCACCGCTGAAGACTGTTTCATTTGCTCGCCGAATCTCCATGCGGATGGGAAGATTCTGGATCATCCCGGATTCGCACAACAAAATACCATGTCCCAATGCGCACGAGCCGTTATAGATTTTCGCCTGCGGCAGGTAGAGGGGGTTCTCGCCTTCGATATCGCGCGAGGAAACGTCGTTCCCCGCACAATAGCCCACGATCTCTCGATGAGAATTAATGACCGGCACTAATTCCGGTTCGGGTACATTCCAACTGCTATCCTTGCGGATGCGGATCGGTCCGTCGTTGCCCGAAACTCGCCACCCCAGGGATTTGGAAAAGATCTCTGGTCGCTCCGCCTCATAGACTTTTTGATACATATCCGCCACACTGGATTCTGCTTTCCGCGCCTCGCGGCTTTGTAAATAGGTGACTCCCGCCGCCCATACTTCCTGTTGTGGATCGATCGGCGCTTCCTCCTCGCCCGAAGCTGATTCGTTGCCCGATAATCTTTCCAACACTTCGAACATGGTCCCGCGTGTCATCTGGAGTAACGTGGACAGGCTCAGGCTTGTCGGCAGAAAATGACCGTCTACTGCCCAGCGTGATCCGTTTGAAGTTTTATGTTTGGTGAGTAGCATGGGACATCTCCTAAAGTGTTTTAACTACGAAGCTAACTTCTCAAGAATCATATCTACATCGTACACACATCCACCCCATGTGCCGCCGCTGACGTTTTGCAGAGCTGCCCATACACGAGTATCCTCTGGCAGGTCAGGATTCAGCTTCAACTTGGGATGAGGTGAGCGGGAGTCCAAATCAACCTTGAGCACATCGATACTTCCCGAAAGATTGACTCGATCAACAATGACCCGGATCGTATCGCCGTCCCGCAGCTTCCCAAGTGGACCTCCCGCCAGCGCCTCGGGTCCCACGTGACCGATGCACGCGCCTGTGCTGACGCCGCTGAAGCGAGCATCGGTGATGAGAGCGATGGTTTTGCCGTGAGGTAAGTACTTCAATGCGGATGTGAGCTGATAGGTCTCTTCCATACCTGTGCCCATCGGACCGCAGCCGATCAGCGCGATGATGTCGCCGGCCCTGACGGGATTATCGCTCAAGTCTTTGACCGCGGCGATCGCGGCACGCTCGCTCGTGAACACGCGGGCGGGACCCGTTTTACGATAGACGCCATCTGCATCGACAACACTCGGATCGATGGCGGTGCTTTTGATCACGGCTCCCTGTGGCGCCAGATTACCTGTGATGAATGTGATCGTGCTCGTCAACCCACGCTCGCGTGCTTTCGTTGGATTCATGATCACATCGTCGGGATCAACGTTATCCAGTTCCTGAAGTCGTGCGCGAAGTCTTACGCGACGTTCACTGTGTTCCCATTCTTCAAGCGCTTCGCCCACCGTACCGCCATTCACGGTGCGAGCATTAAGTTTCAACAGCCCCAGCTCTCGCAAATGCAGCATCACTTCCGGCACACCACCTGCCAGGAAGACCTGCACAGTTCCATAGCCAATCGGTCCGTTCGGCATGACATCCACTAAGCGCGGTGTGGAGCGATTAACGCCTGACCAATTGTCCACAGTGGGACGGGGGAGTTTCGCGGCATGCGCAATCGCAGGGATGTGCAACAACAAATTTGTACTTCCACCAAACGCGGCGTGGGTGACCATAGCGTTATGAACGGAGTCTTCTGTGAGAATGTCGCCGGTCACGATGTTTTGTGCCGACATACCCATCAATGTACGCGCGGATCGTTTTGCCACATCAAACCAGATCGCCTGACCCGACGGCGCCAAAGCGGAATGTATCACAGCCAGTCCCAGCGCCTCTGCTACCACCTGACTGGTTGCCGCCGTCCCAAGGAATTGG
>JAICQC010000533.1 GCA_025938055.1 Anaerolineales bacterium
CAATGACGGGAAGTTATTGGATAACCTGCGAAATCTTTCCGCTTTGTTTATCCTTCAAAATCACTTTCAACTTTCCATCCGGCATTTTCTCTTCCTTGATCAGGAAGTGTCCTTCATCATACTCTTTCAGCCCAGCGTTCTCCTGGTTGACCGGTCCTGCCCGCCAATCCTTGATTTCAATCGGTTCCCACTTTTTACTTTCCACAGATTTATAGGCAGCATCCATGATCGCGTTGACCACATATCCGTCATAGAACGTTTCCATCGGCGCAACGCCTTTGTCCATCGAGTTGAACATATCCAGGAACATCGCCACGTAGCCGAGCGAGCCAACCTCATCCCCCACCGGGAAAAGCCAGCCCGTATCACCTTCGGCTTTCTCCGCCACATATCCGCCCTGCCCCACCCCCGTGAACATCTCGAAACCGGTCCGCATCCAGTGGTTCAGCCAGACGGTGCCGTCGGTGCCGGCGACCTCGTCGCGCAAATCCATCCCGCCGCGGAACGTCCAACTGACCTCGAACTGCCCGATCGCGCCGTTCTCATAGCGTACCAATCCCACCGCATGATCTTCCGCTTCGATGGGATGCACTTGCGTATCCGCCCAGCAGGTTACCTCCACTGGACGAAGACCCTTGCCGATAAAATTGCGCGCGATCTCGATGCAGTGACAGCCCATATCCACGATCGCGCCGCCGCCCGAAAATTCCTTCGTCCAGAACCAGTCACTGTGCGGACCGCCGTGGGTCTCGCGCGAGCGCGCCCACAGAACTTTGCCGAGAGCGCCCTTTCGTGTGGCTTCGAGAGCCTTTAAGGTTTTGGGGGTGTACACGAGATCTTCGAGATAGCCGTGGAACAAGCCGGCTTTTTCCACCGCATCGAGCATCTCAAGTGCTTCCGCTCCGCTGATGGCGAGCGGCTTGGTGCATAATACAGCCTTCCCGGCTTCTGCCGCCAGCAGGACAGCTTGCTTGTGCAGGTAGTTTGGGATTCCAACAATCACGGTATCGATCTCAGGGTCTCGGATTGCCTCCGCCATATCATCTGTCCAGCGCGGGATTCCAAATTCCTCCGCAAATTTTTTCGCATTTTCCGATTTGCTTGAGCAGACGACCTTGATCTCATCCTTCCCCCGAAAGTTTTGCAGGCTCATCGTATAGAAACGTCCGATCAAGCCTGTCCCCAGCATGGCGATCTTGTGCATATACGTCTCCTTGCGAGAAAGATATTGCAAGGATTATAGTTCAATTCTTGCAGGCAATCCCAGGAGGAGATAGAATAATTTCCCAGAAGGAAAATGAATATGTCAACTGCAGCTATGGATTATTTAACGCAAGCAAAAGCGATCCTCGAGCGGATCGAATCGACTCAAATGGAGTCCATCGAACACGCCGCGGAGCTTTGCGCGCAGACAATCGCGGGGAACGGTCTCGTTCACCTCTTTGGCACAGGACACTCGCGCATTTTTGTGGAGGAGATGTTCCCGCGCCACGGGAGTTTCCCCGGCTTCCATCCAATCGTCGAGCTCTCCCTTACGTTTCACAACCTGGTCGTCGGGTCGAACGGACAACGCCAGGCGATGTTCCTCGAACATGTAGAGGGGTTCGGTCAGGTGATCCTGCGCAACTTCGTTTTTAGCCCGCCGGACTGTTTCTTGATCTATTCGAACAGCGGTGTCAACGAAGTCGTGGTGGATGTGGCGCTCGAAGCCAGGCGACTCGGCATGCCGGTCATCGCGGTCGTTTCAGTGGAGCACTGCACTTCCTCGCCCGCCAACCATTCCAGCGGCAAAAAGCTGATCGATATTGCCGACATTGTGATCGACAACTGCACGCCGGGCGGCGATGCGCTGGTCCGCGTGCCAAACCTCGAAGACCCTGTGGGACCCGGTTCAACCATCGGCGCGGCAGCTGTGACCAACGCCCTCAAATGCCGCATCGCCGAAAAGCTGACCGAGCGCGGCAAACCGCCTATCGTGCTGACCAGCAGTTACTTCATCGGCAGCGAAGCAAGCAAGCAGCGCTTCGACGACTGCTATGATGACTATCGCGCCCGCGTTCAAAAAGTGTACGGGCGCTGCGAATGAACCGCCTCAAGGATAAAGTTGCCATCGTCACAGGCGGCGGCAGTGGGATCGGGCGCGCGACCGCGCAGCTCTTTTCGGAGGAAGGCGCCCGTGTTGTCGTATTCGACATCCACGCGGAGAGCCGCGGTTCTCTGCAGGTAGACGTTACTTCCGCGTCTGAGGTTGAATCTGCAATCAAGAATGTGGTTAGCACGCATGGACACCTTGACATTCTCGTCAACGTTGCGGGCGGAAGTGGGCGCAAGTGGGGCGATGGTCCGGCTGACTCGTGCTCACTCGAAGGCTGGAATAAGACACTGGCGCTGAATCTGAACAGCGTTTTTTATTGCTGCAAATATGCACTACAAGCTATGCTGCCTGAGGGACGCGGTGCTATCGTCAATGTGTCGTCGGTGCTAGGTATGGTTGGTGGCGATGAGGACTTTGCCACCCATGCCTACGCCTCCAGCAAAGGCGCGGTCATTAGTCTGACGCGTTCGATTGCCTCCTATTACGCCTCGCGCGGCATCCGCGCCAATGTGATCTGTCCGAGCCTGATCGCGACTCCGATGAGTCAGCGCGCCCAAGAAAGCGAACACATCCGCGCACGTCTTTCACAGCTCCAGCCATTAACAGGGGAGTTCGGTTCGCCAAACGACGTAGCTTACGCCGCGTTGTATCTTGCCTCGGATGAATCGTCCTTTGTCACGGGCTCCGTGATCACCGTCGACGGCGGTTGGTCGGTTTGGTG
>JAICQC010000409.1 GCA_025938055.1 Anaerolineales bacterium
ACGCTTGATGCCTCCGTCAGCGCCTACATGGATGCATTATCTGCTTTCTATCCATCTCCCTCTCACATCACCTATGCAGGCAAAGCCTTCCTGTGCAAAGCCCTCGCCGAGTGGACACAGACGCATGACCTCCTTGTCGATTGTACAGGCGAAGGGGACATCGCCATTGCGGTTGCGGGCGGCGTACCGCGCGAGAACATCCTTGTGCACGGCGTGAATAAATCCGTCGAAGATCTGAAAGCCGCCTTCGAACATGCCAGCACAATCGTGGTCGATAATCTGACCGAGCTCAAGTGTATCGAATTACTACGAACCAATTACCAAGTACCAATCTCCAATCTATGGCTACGTTTATTACCCGGCGTAACCGTCACCACCCATCACGCCCACACCCAGACCGGTCAGCACGACAGCAAGTTCGGCATGACGCGCGAGGAGATCTTGGAAGCCGCGCAGTTCTGCAGAGGACACAACCTCCCACTGAAAGGAATTCACTTTCACCAGGGCTCGAACTTCCGTGACCCCGAACCATTGATCCCCGCCATTGACCTGGCGCTGGACCTGGCAAAGGAGATCGGATTCGAGGGCGAGTGGCATTTCTGTCCCGGCGGCGGCTGGGGCGTGGCGTATCACGAAGACGAACTGCCAGACCCATCCATCGAGAGCTATGTGCGCGGGATCGCCGAGTCTGTGGTCGAGGGCTGCCAGCAGCGCGGGCTCCACCTGCCGCACCTGCATCTCGAGCCGGGACGCAGCCTAGTGGCTCGCGCCGGGGTTGCCCTCTATCGCGTCGGTGCAGTGAAGCGACACGGGAATAAGATCTGGCTGCTTACAGACGGCGGCATGGCAGATAACCCGCGTCACGCGCTTTATGGGTCGAGATATTCCTGTTTACCGGTTGCTCATCTCGACCGCGAGAGAAACGAGAAGGTGTCTGTTGCGGGACCGTTCTGTGAGTCCGGTGATGTGGTCATCGAAGACTTGCTGATGCCGGAGGTTGCCGAGGGCGAGTTGATCGCCATTCCGGTGGCAGGAGCATATCACTTAAGCATGGCGTCCAATTACAACGGCGCACGCAGACCTGCTGCCCTCTGGCTGGAAGAAGGGAGCGCCAGGTTGATCATCGAAAGGGAAACGGTGCATGACCTTCTGAAGAACCAGTTGTGAAGCCTGCGGTTATAATCTTTCAAATAGATTTACAGGTAAAAACACAAATGACCAACAAAATCCGCTTGTCCACGGGACTGCTTCGCTGGTACTGGCCGCTGATCAAACCGCTCCAAACTGGTCTTCTCCTTGCAACAGGGATCGCGGGGTATTTGAGTTCTCGTCCGCCTTTCAGTATCTCATTACTACTGGGTCTTATCATTAGCCTCTTTCTTGCCATCAGCGGCAGCACCATCATGAACATGTGGTACGACCGCGACATCGACGCCAAAATGAAACGCACACATATGCGCCCCGCCGCCTCGGGGAAAGTGGACCAGCGGGAGATCTTTGCGGTCGGCATGACCATTTCCATTCTGGGAATTGGCTGGGCGTTCCTGATCGCACCACTCTACGGGCTCGTCGTCTTTGCCGGCTGGTTCTTCGATGTGATCGTCTACACGGTCTGGCTGAAGCGCCGCACATGCTGGAGCATCCTGTGGGGCGGCATCTCGGGCGCCATGCCTATTCTTGCGGGGCGCGTGCTCGCAGTGGGCGAGGTCGAGCTGGTCGGAGTCCTGCTCGGGCTCTCCATTCTCTTCTGGATTCCCACCCACACACTGACCTATTCCATGAAATTCCGCACCGACTATAAAAATGCAGGGGTGCCCACCTTCCCGGAGACGTACGGGGAGCGATTCACACGCCTGGTCATTGCCATCTCGTCCATTCTTGCGGCAATCGCCATCGGCTGGGCGAGTGTGCTGATCGGCTTGAGTGCTGGATTGCTAAGCCTGATCGCCGTGTTGACCGCTGTCATGCTCATCCTCGCTTTTGCCACCCTGCGCATCCATACCGATAAAATGAACTTTATGCTCTTCCGTTATGCTTCCGTGTATATGTTGAGCGCGATGATCATCCTTGCCATTCAGGGATTGATTTAATTCAAGAGAAGAGGTATGTCATTGATGTCCAATTCAAATTCTCATACGATCGCCGTGATGCACGGCGACCAGACCGGGGAAGAACTGCTCCAGGAGGCGCTGCGCGTCCTCACCCCGGAGGTGATCGGGCTGAACCTGGATTTCCAACATTTCGATCTCAGCCTGGAGAACCGTCGTGCCACGAACAATGGCGTGGTGAAGGAAGCCGCGACAACGATGAACCAGACCGGCCTGGGATTGAAGGCGGCAACGATCACCCCGACCAAAGCGGATGGTGTGGGCAGCCCGAACGCCATCCTGCGGGAGGAGATCGACGGCAGGGTCATCCTGCGCACCGGACGCCGCATCCCACGCGTGCGCCCGGTGGGAGGCGTGCACTCTCCCATCTCTATCGTGCGCATGGCAGTAGACGACGCCTACGGAGCGAAGGAGTGGCGCGAGAGCACGCCGGAGGGAGACGAGGTGGCATATCGCACCTCGCACATCAGCCGCGAGACCTGCCGTTATGTGGCGGAGTTCTCCTTCCAGCTTGCTGCGCAGACGGCAGCCCGTGTCTTTGGTGGACCCAAGTTCACCGTCAGCCCCGTCTATGAGGGAATGTTCAAGGAGGAGCTGGATGCCGCCGCCGCCCGCCACCCGGACGTGGTCTATGAGCCGCAGCTCATCGATGCGACCCTGGCGCTGCTCGTCAAGACCGACGGCGAGTCGCTGGTCATCCCCACGCTCAACCGGGATGGCGACCTGCTCTCGGATATGGTCCTGCAGATGTTTGGCAGCATCGCCGGGTCTGAGAGCCAGGTGCTCGCGTTCGACGAGAGCATGCAGGTACGGGTGGTCATGACCGAGGCGCCGCACGGCACCGCGCCCGCGCTGGAGGGCAAGAACATCGCCAACCCCATGGCAATGATCCTGGCAGGGGCGGCGCTCCTCTCCTATATTCACACCCCGAAAGCCGAGCGGGCATCACGCGCCATCTATGAGTCGGTCTTCGAAGCGCTGCACGATGGCAACGCCACCACCGACCTGGGCGGCAGGCTCTCCACCACCGAGTTCACCGATGATGTGATCCAGCGCGTAGGCTCCAAACTGGAAGTGTGGAGTGGGCTGCGCCGTTAACGGAGGAACCATGCCTGCTATTTCCAGTATCGCCTTCCGCGTCTACAACATGGATGCCATGCTGGCTTTCTACTCAGCAGCCTTCAATATCCAGTTCCAAGAAGTAGATACGTATGGCATCCGCTCCCAGTTCGGGGAAATGGACGGCGTCACCTTGAAGTTCGTCCCCATCCACGAGAGTGACGACTTCAAAGGCTTCCCGGTCCACCAGCCCGGCTTCAGCGTTCCGGATGTGGAAGCGGTGGTCGCCCTGGTGGTCCAGTACGGCGGGCGGCAGGAGGGACAAGTCATCCGGGTGGATGGCAGGACCCAGGCTGCCGTGCGTGACCCCGATGGGAACACGATCGAGCTGTATTCGGAGGAAAAGGATAAGGGGTAAGCTATGCGAGTTATGCCTGCCTCATCTGCTCCTCCAGGAAAGTCTTGAGCACCAGCGCGCTGTTGTGTTCGGTATTCCTACTATAGGGGGATGTGAAAAGATCCTGGACTATTACGGGTCGAATTCATACCTGCATACCAGAAATCTACCTTGCTGGGTAACTATTGGTGAAACTGCAACTTGTGGAAGAATTCTCGAAGATCACCAGCAAGTAGTTCTGGAACTTCCATTGCTGGAAAGTGACCCCCCTCTCTGAATTCATTCCAATGAGGCAGCTGGTTTTCTGGATCTTGCATGGCACGTGCCGTACTGTTCGCACTAAATACTGCCATACCCATTGGAGCCAGGGAGGGCCTGCCCCAGTCCCGTTGGGCGTGTAGATTGGTGCAAAGGAAATCAGCAGCGGAAGCACCACTCCTGGTAAACCAGTACAGACTGATGTTCGTCAACATTTGATCAAGATCTACAGCCTCTTCAGGCAGTTTCTCTCCGGCGTCGGTCCAAAACTTGAATTTCTCAGCAATCCAGGTCAGTTGGCCAACAGGCGAATCGTTGAGAAGGTAACCGATTGTTGAGGGCCGGGTTCTTTGAATTTCCAGATACCCCCCATCTTCGCCGCCTTTTTGCCTAAGTTCCTGGAGAGCTTCCTTCTC
>JAICQC010000413.1 GCA_025938055.1 Anaerolineales bacterium
AAAAGCGACGCGCAATGCCCTCGCTGTTCTGGAACTGGCGCGGGCAAGTCATATTCCGGTGGCAAGTGGGAGCGTGGTTCCACTTGTCCAGCCGTTGCGCGCCTCAGCGTTTGTGCACGGTGAAAGCGGTATCGGTAATTCGCTGCTGCCCGAACCTCAGTCCAAGCCGCTTCCAGTTCATGCGGTGGACTACCTGATCGAACGCGTCCTGGCGGAGCCCAGGGAGACCAGTATCTTCCCCATCGGTCCGCTGACGAACATTGCCATGGCGATCCGCAAGGAACCGCAGTTTGCCAGCGCAGTGAAGGAACTGGTCATCATGGGCGGCGCGATCCTGGAACATGGCAACATCACCCCGCTGGCGGAGTTCAATATTTATGTTGACCCTCACGCTGCGCATATTGTCTTTCATTCAGGGATTCCTATTACGCTCATCCCGCTGGATGTGACGCACAAATGCCTGCTCAAGCAGGAGCATATCGATCGCCTGATGAAAATCAAGTCACCAATTTCCCGCTTTATCCGGGATGCCGTCGAAGTTTATTTACAAGCCTCGTTTGATCTGGGATATGAAGGCAGTTCTCTGCATGATCCCTTAACGCTGGCAACCATCATTGCGCCTGAGCTTCTCACCCTAAAAGAGTATTACGTGGATGTAGATATCTCAGGCGGCGTTTCGATGGGAAAGACATTTGCAGATATTCTTGATGGATGGAAGAAACCTGCGAACATGAAAGTCGCCATGAACGTGCGGGGAGAGGATTTCATTGAGCTATTTGTCCAACGGATGGAAACCCTGAGCCGAAAGATCCACGGGTAACATGTCCAAAAGAGTTCTGTTCGACACCGATCCCGGTATTGACGATGCCTGCGCCATCCTGCTGGCGCTGGCTTCGCCCGAGCTAACCGTGGAAGGCTTGAGCATTGTGCATGGAAATTGTTCGCTTGAGCAGGCGACCAGGAACGCGCTCTCCATTTTGGAGCTGGCAAATGCCGGTCACATCCCGGTGGCAAAGGGATGCGAACTCCCGCTCGTACAGCCTTCCCTGCTCGCGCTCGAAACGCACGGCGACTCGGGACTGGGGTACGCGCAGCTCCCGGAACCACGCGCCAAGCCCATCGCTCAGCATGGGGTCGATTTTCTGATCGAGAAGATCCTGGCATCGCCCGGGGAAATTACCCTCTTGGCAATTGGACCGCTGACGAATATCGCTATGGCAATACGGCAGGAGCCGCGCATTGTGGAGGCGCTCAGGGAAATCATTATTATGGGCGGCGCGATCCGCTACGAAGGCAACACGACCGCCCTGGCTGAGTTCAACACGTATGTGGATCCGCATGCCGCGCAGATTGTCTATCACGCGGGGATTCCCACCACACTTGTACCGCTGGACGTGACCTACCAGTGCATTTTGACTCCTGGTGACGTGCAGCGGATGCAAAATACCGATTCGCCGGTCACAACCTTTGTCGCCGATGCCACCCGCTTCTATATGGAATTCCATGACGAATACCAGAAGATCGATGGCTGTGTGATTAACGACCCGCTTGCCCTGGCATTGACCTTCGCTCCGGAGCTGTGCACCTACCAGGAATTGCCCGTGGATGTGGACCTTTCGGGCGGCATCTCGATGGGCAAGACCGTTGCTGATTTCTACAACTATGGCAAAAAGGCGGCAACTATGAAAGTAGCGCTTGGTGTCCGGGCAAAGGATTTTATTGACCTATTCGTGGAGAGAATGCTACGCCTGACGCGCTCACCGAAACCGTGAAAGGTGTTCAGGGTTACAATTACCAAGCTGACGAAAAAGTCGCTTTCGCCCCAACCGACAAACCCTTAATTTACCGGAGGTCATCATGCGAGAAACAGCCATGCAGAGCCAGAAAAGCAAAGGATCCTGGCTAAATATTGCGAAAGACTTCAATACCATGACATGGGTGCTTATGCCGGTCGCCATTGCCCTGAATATCGCGATTGGACAAATTGTGGTTCTCCTGAAATTACCTGTTTTTCTGGATTCCATAGGCACCGTGCTAGTGGGCATCCTCTGTGGTCCCTGGGCTGGTGCTGTAACGGGGGCTCTATCCAACACGATTTGGGGGCTGTTCAATCCCGACTCGCTGCCCTGGTGGCCAGTAGCCTTTTTCATCGGTCTAGTGGCAGGCTTGTGCGCTAATGCCGGTCTATTCAAGAGCTGGTGGAAAGTGGTCCTTTCCGGATTCCTGATTGCACTCACCGCAGCGATCGTATCCACGCCAATTTCTGTTTACCTATATGGCGGCATCACGGCCAGTGGCTCGTCCTTCATTACTGCCTATTTACTTCAAACGGGCCAAGGTGTAGTTTCAGCCGTCCTCAGCACAGGGTTCCTAGTGGAACCCGTGGATAAGATCGCCACAGCCATGTTGGCATTTGCAATCGTCCAAGGACTCTCCAGGCGCCTGATTGCACGTTTCCCGCGTCCCGAAAATGCTGAGGCAGAAGCAGGAAGTAACACCATGCAATTGATCATTGCGCTCATTGTCGTGGTGGTGGTTATTGTCTTGGGCTTTGTGGTCCGGAATATGCTCGCCGTATAGGAATACCCTGTCAACAGAAATCAGGCTTCGTATCGAAGCCTGATTTTTTTTAGCTTATAATCCAAATCAACCACTGCAATGTTCCCGAAACCTGCTGAGATAAAGAGTAGATACTGTCCATGACGCATGAACGTCTTTCCTATTATCTTAAACGAGATAGCCTTCTCCATCGGCTTAACCCACTTACAAAAGTTACCCTGGCACTCAGTATTATTCTTGTTTCATTTATTAGCCCTGCCGATTGGACCTCCCTTGCTCTATTGTTGATCGTCATTGTGCCCCTTAGCTCTATAGGCAAAGTATCGCGGGAATTTTTTTCCAGCGCGCTGCGGCTGATCTTGCCAGCCGCAGGATTCATTTTCATCATGCAGGCGCTTTTTCAACCGGTGGGGGAAACCATTATTTTTAAGTTCTGGATTCTGGACATCACGCAGGAAAGTCTGTTGTTCGCATTCCGCGTTTCCACACGGATTGTTGTGATGATCTCCGCGTTTACTCTCCTGCTGATGACAACCCATCCCAGCGAACTCATGTCCGATCTCTCCCGGCGCGGGCTGCCAGGGCAATTCGCTTACGTGGTGATTTCTTCCCTGCAGATCATTCCCCAGATGCAAGCTAAAGCGCAGACTATCATCGCTGCACAGCGCTCGCGCGGACTGGACACACAGAGCAGCTTCCTGCGCAGATTGAGCGGAATCCTGCCGCTCGTGGGTCCGCTCGTCTTCGGCTCGCTCGTCGAGGTGGAAGAGCGCGCAATCGCCATCGAAGCGCGCGGGTTTACATCCACTCGTCCGAAAACATTTCTGCGCGAGATTCCGGATGCCAGCCTGGATCGAGCCATCCGTTGGACACTGATTGGGCTGGTGATCATCACCCTGATCTTGAGACTATGGCTATCGTAAACCTGCAAAACGTCGCGTACAAATATCCGTTGACGGATGTGCCTGTATTGCAAAATATCAACTTGCAGGTGGATGAAGGGGAGTTCCTCGCGGTGATCGGCCCGAACGGCGCGAGCAAATCCACGCTGTGTTATACGATTGCCGGATTCGTACCGCATTTTTTCAAAGGCGAGCTGGATGGTATCGTCGAGGTAGCAGGGAATGAGTCGCACAATTCAACTTTGAGTGAATGGGTGTTGAATGTTGGGCTGGCGTTTCAAAATCCTTTCAACCAGATCAGCGGGGCAAAATACACGGTCTTCGAGGAACTGGCGTTCGGATTAGAGAACATCGGCATCCCGCGTGACGAGATGAAGAGGCGCGTGGAAGACGCTATGCAACTGACCGGCATTAGCGGCCTGGCAGACCGCTCCCCCTATTCCTTATCCGGCGGACAGCAGCAACGCGTCGCGCTGACATCGATCCTGGTCATGCAGCCCAGGGTGCTCGTGCTCGACGAGCCAACCTCCCAGATGGACCCAATCGGCACGCGCGAGGTCTTCGGTGTTATCCGCACGATGGCAGAACGCGGTATGACGGTTATCCTGGCTGAGCATAAAGTGGAATGGATCGCGCAGTTCGCCGACCGCGTGATCGCTCTGAAGGATGGGCAGATCCTGCTCGACGGCAGCCCCTCTGAAGTGTTGACATCGCCTCTCCTTGCGGAGCATGGT
>JAICQC010000173.1 GCA_025938055.1 Anaerolineales bacterium
AAGCACAACGCCGCGGATATTTTATTCACAGACATGATCATGCCCGAGATGACCGGGCTCGAACTTATTGAGAAGCTGCAAAACCATCCTGCCGGGTGTCCCGCATTTACGTTCCTGATCACAGCTTATGATGTACCCGGACTATCAGTGACGGCACGCCGGCTGAACGTGAAGCAGGTGTTTAACAAACCGGTCAACCCGGAGCGTATTTGTCAGACGGTGGTTGAGTCCATGCAGAAGCTCAACCACACACGGCCAACATCAAACGGTTCTGTTTCCGGGAAGGGGTTTACGATTCTCATCGCAGACGACCAGCCCGATAACTTGTTGTTATTGGCACGTTATCTCGAGAACGAAGGCTACAACTACGTCAAAGCAAAGGACGGACTGGAAACACTCGAGAAAGTTCGCGGTGAGATGCCAGACCTGATATTACTTGACGTGAACATGCCTCACAAGGATGGCTTTGCCGTGCTGGAGGAGATCCGCCGCGACCCCGCCACCCGGCACATCCCCGTGATCATCCTGACTGCCGCGCGGCTCAATTCCATGGAAGTTCAACTCGGCTTGAATCTCGGCGCGGATGACTACATCACAAAGCCTTTTGACCGCCGCGAATTGCTGGCGCGCATACGTACGAAGCTGCGTGTCAAGGAAGCGGAAGATGAGATCCGCAAATTAGCCGAGCAGACGATTCTGCGACAGAACCGGCTGCTCACGGCCGCAGCCGAGATCGCCAGTGCCGCCACATCTACCCTCGATCTGAATAAATTACTGCCTACAGCTGTAGACCTCATCCAGGAGAAATTTGGTTTTTACCATGTCTCCCTTTTTCTCGTCGAGCCCAATCTGGATATCGCCGTGCTGCATGCATCGGCAGGACAGGGAGGCAACCGGCTTCCTGTCAACCAGCATCAACTGGTGGTTGGCTCAAAGTCGCTGGTGGGGACTGCTACAGCCACGCGCCAACCTGTGGTTGTGATGGATGTAGCGAACGACCCAACACATCTTAAGAATCCTGTGTTACCCGATACTCGATCCGAAGCCGTTATCCCATTATTAGTTGGTGATCTCACAACTGGCGCGCTGGATGTGCAGAGCACAGAAATCAATGCCTTCAGCGATTGGGATATCACCATCCTCACGACCATTGCCCACCAGCTCGCGATCGCCGTACAGAATGCACGTCTATATACCTCGATCCAGCAGGAAGTATTCGAGCGCAGACGCGCGGAGCTGGATCTCCAGCTTGCCAAGGAATCACTGGAGCTTCAGGTGCAAGCACGCACAGCTGAACTTAGCCAGGCGAACGAACAACTCAATATTCAACTCACCGCGCGCGAGCAAAGTGAGACATTATTCCGGACCCTGTTCGAGCTCTCGCCAGATGCAGTTGTGCTGATCGACCCTCATGATCCCAATGGTTCCTGGCCGATCGTTGATTGCAATGCGGCAGCCTGCCTGATGAATGGCTATTGCCGCAGTGAATTGATCGGGCAGTCGATAGATATTCTGAACCTGACCCCGGGCACGCAGGACGAGCGAACAGCCTACTTGAAAAAACTGCAAGAGGCAGGTGTCCTTAATGCGGAAGCCTACCATCGCCGCAAGAATGGCGATATTTTCCCGGTCGAAATTTCGACCACTCTGATCACGGTCGGCGAGCAGGAACTGATCATCGGCATCGACCGCGACATTTCCGAGCGCAAACGGACAGAGGCAGAATTGGAACAATCCGTTTCAACGCTGCATGCCACCCTTGAGGCGACTGCTGACGGTATTCTTGTGACAGACGGGCAGGGAAAGATCGTAAATTTCAACCGGCGTTTCACTGAGATGTGGAACATCTCTGCCTCGATGATGGAGTCTGGGGATGATCAGAGCCTGCTGGAGTCTGTGCTGGATCAACTGGCAGACCCCGCCCTCTTTATGTCAAAAGTTCAGGAGCTTTACGATCATTTGGATGTAGAAAGTTTCGACACCCTGCTATTCAAGGATGGGCGGGTCTTCGAGCGTTATTCCCGGCCCCAGATGGTGGGCGACCAAAACGTGGGGCGCGTGTGGAGCTTCCACGATATCACACAGCGCAAACAGGCTGAGGACAAATTAGTGTACACGGCTCTGCATGATCCGTTGACCAACCTGCCGAACCGCGTCCTGTTTATGGACCGTTTGCAGCACGCGATGGAGCGTGCCAGGCGCCATCCGGATTATCAGTTTGCTGTTCTGTACCTGGACCTCGATCGTTTTAAAGTGGTCAACGACAGCCTGGGACATTCCATCGGGGATATGTTGCTGGTCGAAAGCGCACAGCGCCTGGCGAACTGTCTGCGTGGGGAAGACACGGTCGCCCGCCTGGGAGGCGACGAGTTTGTCATCCTGCTGGAAGGCATTCAAGATGCCATTGATGTCACACGAATTGCGGGCCGCATCCAAACGGATCTGGCTTTACCCTGTGATCTGGGAGGGCATAAAGTATTTATCTCTGTCAGCATGGGCATTGTCATAAATGCAGCCGGGTATGACCAGCCTGAAGATGTACTGCGCGATGCGGATATTGCAATGTATCGTGCCAAGGGACAGGGCCGCGGTCGCTATGAAATGTTTGATACCGAGATGCTGGCTTCCGCAATGACCCGCCTGGAACTGGAAACTGACCTGCGAAAAGCGCTGGAGCGTAATGAATTTATTAATCATTACCAGCCTATCATAGAGCTGGGAACCCGGCAAATTGTCGGTTTTGAAGCGCTGGTGCGCTGGCAGCACCCAACACGTGGACTCGTGATGCCGTCAGAGTTCATTCCAATTGCCGAAGAAACAGGACTCATCGTGCCAATCGGGCACTGGGTGCTCGCCGAAGCCTGCCGTCAGATCCGCGAGTGGCAGGTGCAGTTGCCCGCAGACCCGCAGTTGACAGTCAGCGTCAACCTATCTGCCAGACAATGTTCACAGGCAGATTTGGTACAAAAGATTGCCGGGGCGTTACAATCGACGGGACTGGCTGCCAGTAATCTTAAGCTGGAACTGACGGAAAGTATGATCGTAGAGGACGCCGAGTCAACCTCAGCCATGCTTTCAGAGCTGCGCGCTCTGGGTGTGCAGGTGCAGATCGATGATTTTGGCACAGGCTATTCATCTCTCGGCTACTTACAACGGCTGCCCATTGATACCCTCAAAATAGATCGAACCTTTGTCAATCGCATAGGAAACAACGGCAGTGGCGCGGAGATCGTGCAGACGATTTTGGCGCTGGCACATGACCTGGGAATGAAAGTGGTTGCAGAAGGCATCGAGACTGACGAACAGCTCACCAAGCTAAAAACCTTAAATTGTGAATACGGACAAGGTTATCTTTTTACCAAGCCAGTGGACGGTCCGGCAGCAAAAGCATTGCTGGCAAAGTCTCGTTCCGAACTTCTCGAAGGGCAGCAATGATCGACATGTATGCCCGAGTCATGCCGCTGAGCGCAATCAAGCCAGGGGAATTGATCCTGTCTAAGTCAATGTTTTGGCATGGATCAAAGAAATGTTCTTGTATCTGATTTGAAAGTTAAACAGCAATCAACGATTTAAAAACAAGAAAAGGAGCACTATCATGTTAATCAAAAAGAATTCTCAAACGATTTGGTCGTTATTCGTGGGGGTAGTCATCATCGCCATGCTTCTGAGCGGATGCGGCGCAGTACAGGAAACAAAAGTATATCGAGTAGGTATTCTTTGCGGCTACGAATTTTTCTACACTGCCGTTGACGGTTTCAAAGCCAAAATGGCGGAATTAGGATACGTAGAAGGCGAGAATATTGTCTACGATGTGCAGACCGCGCCTGTAGATGTAGCTGCCTATCGAAGCATTGCCGAAAAATTCGTGGATGATGAAGTGGATTTGATCTTTGTCTTTCCGACCGAGGCATCCATGGAAGTGAAGGCAGCTACACAGGGCACGAATATTCCGGTGATCTTTGATCTTGCCTTCACCGATGTAGAAGGTATCAATCTGATCGATAGCATCCGCGAGCCAGGCGGGAATATCACTGGCGTGCGTTTCCCTAGCTCGGAGATCGCAAGCAAGCGATTGCAAATTCTGCTCGAGCTGGTGCCGGACGCGGAACAAGTCTTTGTACCTTATTTCGAAGGGTACCCGAATGTGCCGGGCCAGTTGGATGCCATAGATACGCTGGCTGAGAGCGCCGGGGTTACACTCGTTAAATTTGGCACGACAAGCCCAGACGAGCTCCAGGCTGAACTGGACAGACAAGCCACAAGCGACGAATTGGATGCGATTTTGCTCCTCGCAGAACCTGTAAGCGGCACCCCGGCCTTCTTCACAGTTCTCGGAAAATATAGTTATGAACACAAGGTTCCGGTCGGTGGAACCTTGATGTCCGCTGATGGCTACTCGACGATCTTTGGTCTGCTTCCTCAAGCTTATCAAACAGGTGAACACGCTGCTGTCATGGCTGACAAAATCTTTAACGGCACACCCGCCGGTACCATCCCAGTCATTACTGCCCAGAGTTTGTTCCAGATCGAAGTGGCTGCCGCGCAAGAGTTAGGAGTAACAGTGCCAGATGGTCTATTGAAGCAGGCAGATGAAATTATTCGATAGCCCTCGTGACAGTTTAAAGGCGGAGAGGGAAACCCTCTCCGCACTGCCTCGTAGGCGAATTCAAGGTGAATAATGAAAACGAAAACGAAAAATCCCCGGCCTCCACGAAGCTTGGCAAGCACACTTGCTAGGTCGTTCTTTACTCTGAGCGTGATTATCCTTCTGGTAAGTGGTGGTTTCGCACTTTACACCAATATTAGAGCTTACCAAAACCGTCTTTCCAACGAACAACATCTCCTCGCTCAGGGTGCCACTAAGGCCGTCAGTACCTTTATCCAGGATAAATTCGTTGCAATTGAAACCGCGACTGATTTTGCCAACCCCATTACCACAACCAGTGAAACGCGCCAAACGATTATGGAGAGTTTGTTAGGTCTCGATCCGGCTTTTCAGCAATTTGCTGTGCTAGATGATCAAGGCCGGCAACTGGGTGAGGTTTCACGTCTTTCACAAACTCTATCATCTCAATTTACCCTTCAACTTAAAAACGATGTATTTGGCCAGGATCGACGCTATATTAGCCCTGTCTATATTGATGATGGAACTAGTGAACCTTTGATCGTTATGGCGATCCCAGTAAAAAATGTTCTTGGGGATGTTCAAGGGACTCTGGTCGCAGAAGTCAATTTAAAATTCATGTGGGACTTGGTCGATCAAATCAAGGTAGGCGAAACAGGCTATGCCTACGTTGTGGATAATCAAGGTAACTTGATTGCCTTCGGAGATACTGCTCGCGTACTGCGCAATGAAAATGTGAGTCATATTCCGGAAGTGCAAGAATTTATGGAGAACCTGTCCTCATCGGCTGATATAACACCTGAAATCGTCTCCTATATTGGTCTAACCGGAGAAAAGGTAGTAGGGAGCTACGTTCCACTCGATACACCGGACTGGGCCGTTTTTACCGAAGTGCCATATAGCGAAGCCTACGCACCAACGTACAGCGCACTGACAGTTTTCGTTCTTGCCACGCTGGTCATGATATTTTTAGCAGAACTGGCAGGCGTGACCGTTGCAAAGCGTTTGGCGGTACCTCTGATCGAATTGACCGAGACCGCTAGCCGTATTGCAGATGGCGAGCTAGACTTGCAGGCCACGTTGGGCGGAACCAAAGAAATTGCCAGTCTTGCCGTAGCTTTCAACACAATGACCACTCAATTGCGAGAATCGATCAGTTCGTTGGAACAACGCGTGGCTGACCGTACCAAAGCACTCGCAACGTCGACTGAGGTCAGTCGTCGTCTATCCACAATCTTGGATCAGAAACAATTGATCACCGAAGTCGCGGAGCAAGTGCAGTCGGCTTTCAACTATTATCACGCTCACATTTATTTGCAGGATCAAAAGAGCGGAGAATTGGTGATGGCTGGGGGTACGGGGGAAGCCGGAAAAGTCATGCTGGCTCAAAGCCACAAAATCCCCCAGGGCAAAGGCTTAGTGGGGCGTGTGGCAGAGACTAATACCGCCATCCTTGTGTCAGACGTTTCCACCCATCCAGACTGGCTACCCAACCGGCTACTGCCCGAAACGAAATCCGAGGTTGCAGTGCCGATCTCTATTGGTAATCAGGTATTGGGCGTTATGGATGTGCAGCATAACATAACGGATTGCCTCAAACAGGAGGATATCGATCTTCTGCAGTCGATTGCCAACCAGGTCGCGATTGCCCTGCGCAATACACGTTCCTATCAGGATGTTCAGAACCGTGCTGAGCGCGAGGCTTTGATTAGCTCAATCAATCAAAAAATTCAGAGCGCCACTACTGTAGAAAGCGCCTTACAAGTGGCAGTGCGCGAAGTGGGACGCGCGCTGAAAGCCCGGACCAGTGTGCACCTGGCACAAACTGAAGAAGATTAGGTTTTGTGAAAATCTCGATGAACCGTCAATCACCTGAAAGAGACCCAAAATGATGAACAAACTTCGCCTATTTTTTGCTCCTCCAATTTTCGAAGATCATGAGAAAACGCGTGTGGCAGCACTCCTCAATACGGTATTGTATTCACTGCTCGTATTGATGATCGTCCTATACTTAAGCCTTTTTACGATAGGCTTGATAATGAATCAGGCTCTTCCTGATCCTTTCGTGTTTGTCCTGGCAAGCATTATTTTCGTGGGTTTAATCGGTCTAATGCGCCTGGGGTTTGTTAACCAGGTGAGCCTGGCGCTCTCGTTCATAACGTCCGGAATAATCTCATTTTCTTTCCTCCGTTCCGATGACGCAATGCTGATGTCAGTGACGACAACGGCATATTTCGTAGCAATTTCTATTGCAGGATTACTGTCCGGGGGCTGGTCTGCGCTCATGATTGCCTTTTTTAATGTACTCTGCCTTGGCGTTTTGAATAATTTGGCGTCCAAGGGAGCCATACAAGCCCAACCATTGCCGGAAAATGCGCTTATTACTCTTGGAGCGTTGTTTACTTTATCGGCATTGTTGTTAGGGTTAGCCGCTCGCAGCATCCGAGATGCTCTGGAGAAGGCACGCCAAAATGAATTAGCGCAATTAAAGGCGAATCAAGAACTTATTGCATTTCAAGCCACTCTCGAGCAACGTGTGGCAGATCGCACTAAAGCCCTGGCTACCTCCACGGAAGTGAGTCGCCGCCTTTCGACGATTTTGAATGAGCAACAGTTAGTGAATGAAGTAGTAGAACAAGTTCAGTCCGCCTTCAATTACTATCACGCTCACATTTATCTGCTGGATGAGTCAAACGGGGAATTGGTCATGGCGGGCGGCACCGGCGAAGCAGGGCAAACCATGCTCGCGCGCGGTCATAAGATTGCTATGGGAAGCGGTCTGGTGGGGCAAGCCGCGGCAACCAATACCACGGTGTTGGCGCCCGATACGACATCCAACCCCGATTGGCTTTCCAATCCACTTCTGTCGGAGACCAAATCTGAAGTTGCAGTGCCGATCTCTATTGGCAATCAGGTACTGGGCGTGCTGGACGTACAGCACCATATCCCGAACGGATTAAGTCAGGATGATGCAAATCTGCTGCAATCCGTCGCAGGTCAGGTGGCATTTGCAGTGCAAAACGCCCGCTCTTATACCGAAGTGAGTCGCCGGGCCGAACGCGAGAGCTTAATCTCTGCCATCGGTCAGAAGATTCAGAACACCTCCACAATCGAGAGCGCGTTGCAGGTTGTCGCCCAGGAGTTGGGTAGCGCCCTGGGAACGAGAGATACTCGTGTGATCTTGAACCCTGGCGCTTCCCATAACAATGGAATACACCAATCACTGGATAAATCGCATCGCTAAACAAAGGCGATTGAAGGAGTTCTCACTATGGAAAAGGCGCATATTCCTAACGACCATGAAGACAATTTCATGAAAGATAATATCCGGGACAAGTTCGAGAAGGTATTCTCAAACCAGGAACCTCCCACATTTGCAAGTCTCCGGGAAGTACAGGAGATGAAAAACCGCATCCGGGAACTTGAGGCGAGTCTCAAGCAGAAGGAAGACAGAGCTGTTCTTGCTGAGGAAACGTCTCAAAATTCCGCTACGCCTGTTTCATCGAAATCCCCGGCAGACAGCGCGCCAAGCGCAGGCACCAGCGGCTCGTGGTTCACAAGGCTCTGGAATGTACTGACAGGCGCACATCCAAGCATCAAGGAACTTCGTGAACGAAATGCAGCGCGTCTTGCTGCATCCTTCCTGTTTATTATCCTGCTGCTGGAAATTACAGGAGCGCTTGCACGCGGTCCCAGCATTGGTCTGATCAATGCATTGTCCGCGCAGATGGTCTCACTTATTCCTACTCTACTGGCTTACATCCTCTCCCGTACAAAGTGGTACCGTGGCGCGATTTTCATTTTCTCATTTTTCTTTGGTTCCCTGGCATATGTCACGATGGTCAGGGAAGGCTCTGGGGCAGATATCAGCACACTGATATTGGTATATGTGCCTCTCAGCCTGATTGTAGCCAGTACATTCCTTTCCTCATGGGCTGTATTTTTACTACTTGGACTAAACTTAGGTGCCTTTGTCCTTACCGCCCAGTTTGGCATTCCAGCTACCCCAGAAAATTTTGGGGCACAATCTGGCATTATTATCACCATTGGAATGGTGTTGATTTTGCTGGCTAACTTTCGCAATCGCAGCGAACAGCAAACTCTGCAAGAAATTAGAGCGGTCAACGAAGAAATACGACTGGCGAACACTGAATTGATGGTGGGGCGTGAACAGTTGGAACAACGTGTAGCAGAGCGCACACATGATCTTGAACTGGCGACAGAAGTGGGGCGCTACGTCTCTGAAAAAATAGGTGATCTGACAGAGATGCTTTCGCAATCGGTGGAGTTGATCCGCGCGAAGTATAAACTTTATTACACACAAATATACCTTGTGGATGCTGCCGGGCGCAGCCTGACCCTTCGTGCAGGCACCGGCCAGGTTGGCGCAGAGTTGTTGAAGCGCGGTCATCGCCTTGAAGTTTCCTCGGCATCGTTGAACGGGCGCGCGGCTTCAGAGCGACATCCCATTGTGGTGACCGATACTCAGGAAAGCGAAAACTTCCTGCCCAATCCATTGCTACCCCTTACGCGCTCTGAATTAGCTGTTCCATTGATGGTCAATGATAAAGTTGTTGGCATCCTCGATATGCAGAGTGAGAAGCCTGGGGCATTTGGTGCAGCGAGCCTTCCTGCCTTCCAGGTATTGTCGAGCCAGCTCGCGGTCGCAATCCAAAATGCGACTCTGTTCAACCAGACAGAAGAGGCTCGT
>JAICQC010000476.1 GCA_025938055.1 Anaerolineales bacterium
TGTACGATGCTTGGACTACCACGTGGTGCTGAATGGATTGTCATTCTCGTGATCGTCTTGCTGCTTTTCGGACCCGGGCGAATCGGCAAAATTGCGGGGGAGCTGGGAAGAGGCATAAGATCCTTCCGTGAGGGATTGGGCAAAGACAAGCCAGATGACGAGCAGACGACAGACTCAAGCGGCAACATCGAACCAAAGTAGAAAAAAGGCTCTCGCAAAGAGAGCCTTTTTATTTTCGGATAGGTGGGGGATCAGTAGACGAATTCCTCGATATGTTCGTCCTTGACCATTTTCGTCGCAAATTTTTCCTGGTTCGAGGGTGCGCCAATTGTCTGCCATGTGCCTACAATAGTGGTGCCGACTTTTGATTGGTGATGTTCGAACACCTGAAGTCCATGCTCTTCGAGCGCCTCATGGATTCTGTCGATGGCATTAGCATGGCTTGTTGAAACCACAATCCTGTAGGTACGCGCTTCGCGAATGTGATCGATCCAGTGTTCGAGGCGTGGAAACACCAGCAAGATCACAAGGATTGCAAGGGTCGCGATCAACACAAAGTCCAGCTCACCTGCTCCTATGCCCATTCCCAGCGCGGCAGACAGCCATATGGTCGCCGCGGTCGTCAGCCCACCGACCCGTCCATGCTCGCGCATAATCGCGCCTGCGCCCAAAAAGCCGATACCAGTCACAATGTTCGCGGCAATGCGTGTTTGCGTAAAGCCCGGGTCCATACGTAATGAAAAGATGGTGAACAACGTGGAGCCGACCGTGATCAGTATCAATGTGCGGAAGCCCGCAGCTTTATCACGGAACTCTCGCTCCGCACCAACAATACCGCCAACAAGAATAGCAAGTCCCAATTTGATTAGATCTTCGGTGAGTATGTCCATGGACATATTTTACAATAATCCCTGCAAATCTGAAATTGTATCGACGAGTATCTTACAGATAAATCTTGAGCACATATGAGTTGAGGGCAGCCATCTGAGCTGACCGTTCATTGGCTCGCATGGGCTGCCAACTGCGATTCCATTTCATCGGGCGAATTAACGGGTTGTAAACAAACGAAGCCCTGGCAGACATAAGCGGTGGGTTGGTCATTGAGTAATGGTCGATCCGCCAGCAGTGCTGGTGATCCGGGTCCCGGCGGGTAGGCAGAAATAGCAGCCACTTGCCGGGGTCGGTAGTTTTTCCAAAGAGTCTTCAATAATGCTTGTGTTTTTGCGTTTTCCAAATTACCGATAATCGCAACTTCATGAGTTGGTCCGATGGCAAAATCTGCTGCGGATAGCCATTGTGCAAAGGAGGTGGGGTAACGTAATAGAGCATTCTGTATGGAAGCCAACATATCATCCGCTGTACTGCGCCATTTGCTGCGATCTCCATAAGTTGACAACTGGAGTAACGCGGTCGCGGCAAGCGCATTCCCAGAAGGGGTGGCATTATCCTGGATGTCCTTGGGACGAACAAGTAATGCCTCGTGATCATCGCGGGTATCGAAAAAGCCGCCATTGGAGTCGGTAAAATGCACGACCATTTGATCCGCCATTATCAAAGCCGTCGTATACCATTCAGGGTTAGGATCGGATTGATACAACGCCAGCAGTGCCAGGATCAAGCTGGCATAGTCTTCCAGATAAGCATTGTGTTTCGCCTGTCCTTCACGCCATGAGCGCAACAAGCGATCACGTATGTATAAGTTGTCCAGCAGAAACCGAGCGTTCCGAACGGCAGCATCCAAATAATCCTTCCTGTCCAGATAGCGACCGGCTTCGGCAAATGCTGATAACGCCAAGGCATTCCACATCACCAGGACTTTGTCATCCGTTCCAGGGCGAACTCGGTTATCTCTCACTTCAAGCAGCCTGGAATGAGACTCAGCTAATTTCGCATGCACAGTTTCGTGGTCCAGCTTAAAGCGGGCGGCGAGGCTGGAGTCATCCAGAGCACGTTGTAAGACCGTTTTTCCTTCCCAGTTTCCCTGTGGGGTAATCCCATAAG
Source organism: Anaerolineales bacterium (assembly GCA_025938055.1). The sequence goes on from JAICQC010000476.1 coordinate 2,002, forward strand.
CAGTTTTGAAAAACTCAAAGTCAGGACCAAGGATCGTTTGGATCTCGTCGTGTGTCCAAACGTAAAATTTCCCTTCTTCACCTTCTGAGTCAGCATCCAGACTGCTATAGAACCCTCCATCGGGATGCGTCATTTCACGAAGCAGAAAATCCAGGGTCTCCTCGCACACCCAACGATACCGGATTTCACCGGTGACCAAATAACCATGAAGATATACTGAAGCAAGCTGCGCATTGTCATACAGCATCTTTTCAAAATGCGGTGTTCCCCAGAAGTTATCCACACTGTAACGAGCAAATCCCCCACCTACCACATCATACATTCCGCCGCGCGACATGGCATTCAACACGTGCTGAGTTGCCTTCAGAATTTGCTCATGGTGAGGAGAATCTGTTAGCGTGCGGCGAAGTAGAAAGTCGATCGTCATCGGCTGGGGAAATTTTGGTGCGGAGCCCCAGCCGCCATAGCCCCAATCATAAGATTCCAGCAGGGATTTTGTCGCTGCCTCCAGAGTCTCTGGGCTAAGGGTATTCTCAGCAGGTCCCAGCATCTGCGGTTGAATGTGCTGAAGTACCTGGCTTCCAACGCGGTCAACTTCGTCGCGTTCCTCACGCCATACTTTTGACAGGCTTAGAAGAACATCCTTGAAGGCAGGCATATTGTAGCGCCGAACCGGAGGAAAGTATGTACCCGCGTAAAAGGGACGCAGATCTGGCGTTAGGAAGACAGACATGGGCCAGCCGCCGGAACCGGTCATGGCAGTAGTTGCTTGCATATAAATGCTGTCCAGGTCGGGTCGCTCTTCGCGGTCTACTTTGATATTGACGAAGTTCTCATTCATCAAAGCAGCTGTTTCAGGGTCCTCGAACGATTCATGCTCCATTACGTGACACCAGTGGCAGGCTGCGTATCCAATGCTGAGAAAGATGGGTTTGTTTTCGGCGCGGGCTTTGGCCAGGGCTTCTTCACCCCAGGGATACCAGTCGACAGGGTTATTTGCATGTTGAAGTAAATAGGGAGAATTCTCAGTAATCAATTGGTTGGGCATGGGTTACCTCTACATCAAATCTGAAAAACTGACTTCCAAGATTATAGCGTACGGCAACACGCATTTGTGAGGTGCCACCCAGTTCGATCATCCATTGGATGAGAATGACTGATCCAGGGAACCATGGCAGCTTGCCCCCAGCAACAACAGCACCCATCAATCGAAGAGTTTGGACATGGGTTGATTATCACCAGGAATCATGAATTATTGCCCCCTGAGTTTGGTGAGTATATTCGGAGACCTATGATGATAAGGCTGTTAAATATCCCTGCCTTGAAATATTTTAACTGCTATCCCCAGTGTGATTATGAGATAGAGGAGCGCATAGACCATCATCAACGCGCTGGGGACGGAAAGCGTGACAAAAGGTGTCATCTGCAGGGCGGCGCTGAGGGGAGCCTGCATTTCGAA
>JAICQC010000261.1 GCA_025938055.1 Anaerolineales bacterium
CTCCCCAGTGATTTGCCCATCCGTGGCTCGAGTGTATTTCTCACTATAGGGGCTATCAAGCCATTCCCCGTAGGAATTGTAAATGACGACATCACCAAAAACACCATAATGGCATGCTGCACAAAACTTGCTTTCACTAAAAACAGGAGAACAGGTGAGTCGGATGGAAGCTCCAGCCGAATGATAAGCGAGGGGCCCAATGTAATGAGTTTGGCCTGGCTCAGGTAACAGAAGCGAGAAAGACTGTATGCCAGGCCGATCTGGGAACGGAAGCTCATTATTCCCCAGGATCACATCAGTCACTTTATGGCACACATCGCAAGTGACACCCTCTGCTTCAACATGCAGAGGTTCTCCGGGCAAATTAGTCATTCTAATCGCCAGATCTACTTCCTGTTGGGAGCCATCGACTGCGGCAGGCATATGACAGTATCCACAATTGCCATAGTTATTAGGGTAATCTAACTTAAAGCCCGGACCAGGATCAGGAGTTAACGGAGTACCTGCCAGACGAACTCTTTGACCATTTTCCAAGATTTTCCATATAGTCTCCTTGCCGCGTTGACCTTTTGTGTCTTGTCCTAAATACATCGTCCAGAAAAAAGAATCGTCGAACGAAGTTGAATGACCGTCACTCTTCCACTCGAAAAACTCTATACGACCTGGTGACTCCGAATGGCAGCCCCGGCAGTTCTGAGTGCCAACGTTTGCACCAATCCAAGAATATCCAGACGTGTTATGTAGTGCAATCGGTGTAAGAGAAATCTCGTAAGCAGTTTTGTCCGTTTGACAGGGTTCGGAAGAAATGTAGTAACCGGGTACCCAAACTGATATAAACTCATTGGATGCACAGGGATAAATTGCCAGTTTATTATTATCTTCATCATCAACCTGCAAAACTTTATTCCCATCCTTGGAGTCAATCACACGGACAGTCGCGTACTTCAATAGTTGCTTGGAAGTTTCCGCATCAACCACCTTAACAACAATACTTCCATCTACGGAAGGGAGAGGAGTATTCGTCGGGCTAGTTGAGGAAGATTCATATGAATCGCAAGCCGTCAACGCAACAAAAATTACGAGCAGGATACCGAGATACATAGCCCGCCACAGACTATTTAATTTCACCCCTACCGCACTCACCAGGTTTGCCTCCACTTGCTGAAGAGTATCCGCCAATTATGGACGATATTTGATTTTTACGCAACAGGATTTTTAAGACTAAAGAACACCTTTTGCCAGTGCATCCAGGCTTTCCAGATCATCCATATCCAGCCACTGCAGCATGATGCGCTGCAAGCCTGCTTGTTCGAGGGCGTGAAGCTGTTCTTTAATCGCGTTCAGGCTCCCGGCTACAGCGCCGCCTTGCTGCACATCCTGAAGTGTTTTCCCATAAGAATGGATCTTCCGCTGCAAAGCGGCATCATCCTTGCCGAATACACAGCCCGTCATCATCGAGCGCCGCACCGACGCTGGTTCCCTGCGGGCTTTGACGAGTATTTCGCTTAGCCTGGAGTTCAACTGAACAAATTTGTCCGGCAGGAGCGAGACACAATTCCACTCACTGGCATACTTCGCCACATACGTCAGCGTGCGTTTGACGCCATTGCCACCAATCAGGATTCTCGGACCGCCAGGTCGCTGCGGACGAGGCAGGAGTGTTGCTCCTCGCAGTTGATAGTATTGCCCTTCGAAGGTCACCGGCTCGTCGCTTTGCAGCAGGCGGGCGACAACTTGCATCCCTTCCTCAAAACGGTCAAAACGGGATTTTGGTTCCAGGAGATCAAAACCAAAGAGATGATGTTCCCGCTTGTTCCAGCCCGCGCCCATCCCCAGGATCAACCGTCCCTGGGAGAGATCGTCCACAGCCGCGGCCATGCGCGCGGTATGCACCGGATGCCGGAAGGAAAACGGCGTCACCAGCGGACCGAACTCGATACGCCTTGTATTCGATGCCAACCAGGTTAAGGATGTCCATAGTTCAAGCGAATCCTTATCTGGCGGGTTCGAATTTGTGAAATGGTCCGAGCGGAAGAGTCCAACAAAACCCGCGTCTTCCACCAACCGTGCAATTTTCTGCCAGCGTTGCCACGTTAGTCCATCCTGACCTTCGATCATGATCGCGATTTCAAGCATAAAACACCTCTCTCCATAAGACCTTGCGAAGGTTGTATTGTCGATGACCAAACCTTCGCAAGGCGGTGATCCCGTTTTATTTACTTAATGCCGGCAGTGCGAACCACTGCCCTTTTTCTTGCGGATGTTCTGTCTCAGCCAGTTTCCCCTTTTCAACCAGGCTGGCAATTGTGCGCGTGGTCAATTGCTTTTGCCAGCCGAAAAGCTTATTCACATCGCGTTCCTGCGCCGCGCCCACAGATTCGAAGTAAAGTTCAAGCAATTTTCTGCGCGCCTCTGCTTCAGAAATAAAACGTGCCTTTTCGGGCAAGTCCGGGTAGTGGCGTGAGACGATTTCATAGATAAAAGCATATTTCCACGCGCCTGCTTTCGCGACGCCCACAGGAAGTATTTTGAAGTCCGATTGCAAAACCTCAAGCGCCCGGCTGAACTCCGACTCTCTGGCATTGGTCAGTTTGGAGGCGCTGCGCAGATCAATGGTATGCATTGCCCCTTCCTTGAGCAAGGCTTCGTAGACCTGTTTTGCGGCTTGTGTTAATCGTCCCTCTTCATAGGCAAGTAAATAATCCTCTTCCGGTGAGCCATAATTCTCTGACAACGCATAGAAGTAGGGCGCGACATCCAGTGAGACCATGGTCGCCTTGCGGCGAAGTATTTTCGCATAATACCATTTCTTTTTCCCGAGGGCATTGTCCTTCCAGCCCCAGGTGATATGACCCGGGTCGTCATGCTTGTCCGCAACAACCCGGTTCCCGGCAACCGCCGCCCACAGGCTGGGCAGCTCAATCCCCTTAATGGGCCAAAAGTAAATGAAGCCGCGCGTATTAACGAAATCAAGAGCCCCTTTCGGCGTCCTGACGCGTAAAAGCGGCGACAGGCGATAGGTCTTCGTACGATGTGAGTTTAGCTTTTTTAGATCGAGGGTGGGCATGAGTTGATTATATAATACCCAGGTCACAAGTGCGCTTCTCAAAGAGTAAGAAAGAGCACTTGTGACCGCGAAGAGTATAATCCGACGATATGCGCGTACTATTTATTTTTCTTGATGGTATCGGGTTGGGAGAAAACAACCCCGAAACGAATCCGTTTGCTCACGCAAAGATGCCCAACCTGAACAAGCTGCTCGACGACAGATCATTGCTGAAGGATGCCGCACCCTTTCACGGGGAGCGCGCAACACTGCTTGCTGTTGACCCCACAGTGGGCGTGAGCGGACTCCCGCAATCTGCAACGGGGCAAGCCATTTTAATGACCGGTATCAATATTCCGACAGAACTGGGGTATCACTACGGACCCAAGCCGAATCCCGAAGTTGCGGCGTACCTGAAGGAAGCGACCCTCTTTTCAAGATTTGCAAAAGAAGGTAAAAGAACGACCTTGCTCAATGCCTACCCGCCGCGTTATTTCGACGGGATCGATTCGGGCAAACGCCTGTATTCCTCCATTCCACTCTCGGTGATCAACGCCGGGCTTCCGCTTTTCAAACATGATGATCTTTTCGCGAGGCGCGCCCTCTCCGCTGATTTTACCGGCGAAGGGTGGCGGACCATGTTGGGCTTCCTCGACGCGCCCGTGATGGAGCCGCCTGAGGCAGGGCAGAAGCTTGCCTCACTGGCGAAGGAATATGACTTCTCGCTGTTCGAGTATTGGGCGAGTGATTACGCTGGTCACAGGCAGGAGATGGACAACGCCATCCGATTGATGGAGACGTTCGATAGCGTACTAGGCGGACTTGTGGAAAGTTGGGGCGATGATGGTTTGATCCTCGTCACTTCCGATCATGGAAATATGGAAGATCTGTCCACGCGCAAGCATACAAATGCTGATGTGCCTGCGCTCGTGATTGGGGACAAAACCGCGCGTGAGGAGTTCACGCGCGGGATGAAGGATCTGACTGATATCGCTCCCGCGATTTGGAAGACCGTGATGAAAGTATAGGGCGGGTTTGTAACCCACCGTGTCATCAAAAGCCTCACCTACACAAAACGCATAAATACCTGGTTGCCCAGCAGGCGGCCGCGTTTAGTGAGCCTTATCCCCTTCTCTGCTCCGTTTTCGAGCAATCCCAGTTTCAACAATTCTTCGACCTCCCTTCCATACACATCGCGTATCGATCTGCCAAAGCGCGCCTGAAATTCATTTTCACTCACGCCTGCATTTGTGAGACGCAGTCCCGTCATCATGAATTCAGACATATCATCGTGGAGGGTCTGTTTATGGTGGTTGATGGTGGTGGGAGTGAGAGGAAAATCGTAATTCGTAATTGGGTCCCACGGGCATGCTTCGCGATAATTGGTTAAACGGTCGATATAGGTTTTGATACGCAGGGCATTGGAGTAACGATAGCCGTTGGCATATCCGTGTGCCCCAGCGCCGAAGGCGAGGTAGGGAAGCCCGCGCCAGTATTGGAGGTTATGACGACATTCGTGTCCTGGCTTTGACCAATTGGAAATTTCGTATTGAACATAACCATGAGCTTCGAGAGCATCGCTTGCCCACTCATACATTTCCGCAGCGAGATCGGGGTCGGGGAGCGGCAACAAACCTTTGGACGCCCATCTCCCAAAAGGGGTGCCGTGCTCGAGGGTCAATGCGTAGGCGGAAATGTGCTCGGGATGAAGGTCGAGAATCCGCTTGACGGTGGTTTGCCAGGTCTGGAAAGTCTGCTCCGGCAAGCCATAGATCAGGTCGAGATTCACGCCGTTACTGTGGCGATCAAAGCCTGCCTTTCGAGCGGATGCCACGGCTTCGATGACATCAAAGAAATCATGAGCCCGTTCAAGCATCCGGAGTTCTTCTGAATTTGCGGATTGTACGCCGTAGCTGATACGATTGATCCCGATACGCCTGAGTTCAAGCAAATTTCCATACGTAACGGTGCCCGGATTTGCCTCGATCGTGACCTCGGCATCTTCGGTGAGAGTGAAATGATCTCTGATGGAGTGCAGGATCAATTCGAACTGTGTCGGCGAGAGCAGCGAGGGCGTGCCGCCGCCGAAGAAAACGGTATGGGCAGTTGTTTGGTAGTTTGGTAGTTTGGTAGTTCTTAGTTTTCTTCCCACAAAATCAATTTCTTTGCACAAGGCATCCACATAGCCGGGGATTAAACTTTCCTGCTCGGCATAGGTGTTGAAGTCACAGTAGGCGCAGCGGTGGGTGCAGAAGGGAATGTGGAGGTAGAGGGAGAGAGGAACGAGGGAGGAGGGCATAGGAAGGGATTAGTAATTAGGGAGTAGAGACTGGAGATTGGTTTGCCTTTTGTGGAAGACCGATAAGCAACGCAAGAGGTCCGAGGATAAGAATCCATATGGCGGTTTGGAGTCCGAACGGGTCCGCGAGGAAACCGATCAGGAACGGAAAGAGTTTTGCCAGGGTGCCGTGACGGATCCTATTGCCATAATGCTGGCGCTCTGACCTGGCAGGCTTGAGTATAACCGCCCCTGCAGGGTAGGCTACAAGCCCGTGTTGAACACGTCGACAATGCATATGTCCTCGCAAAACATGACTATTTTCCGATAAAAAAGTGCTTATAAAAAGATTGACATCCTGACGGGACATAGTATAAATGCCCGACCAGAGTCTGCCCGAAGACTGTTTCACTCGTTACGCAAGGCAAACATCTTGCGGATCGTGTAGAAAAAAAGTTCGTGTTTTCGGACGGGTTCTTTCTATTTTTACCGCCTGACTCATCGATCACTTGTCTTTCCACAAGAGCCTTCTTGTTGAAATTCAATAAAAAGATTGGTGGATCGGGCGGCACCATGTAACCCCTGGAGGTGTGAGTGAACGCGACTTTGAAACTTGGAGAGCACTTTATTTTTGACCTCTCCGACTGCAACCATGAGATCCTCATGGATAGCGAGCGGGCATACTCGCTGTTTGCGCAAGCCGTGCGTGAAAGCGGCTTGACGGTTGTGGATGAGGGCTTTTACAAGTTCAGCCCACATGGCTTTACATGTTTTTTGCTCCTCGCAGAGTCGCATGCAAGTTTGCATGCCTGGCCCGAATATGATTACTGCGCCATTGACCTCTTCACCTGCGCGATCGGCAAGGATATGATGCCTTTGATCCAGCGCATTAAAGAGGCGCTTGGCGCGGACAACTTTGCGCTTCGAAAGATCGACCGCGAAGCCGAAGTCGAGGAGATTCCCTTTGCTTTGTAGATTCTCATCCACAGGATTGCTTTGCTTATGAGTATCTGGTTTACCGAGGAGCTGCATCCCTACTACCGCAAAGGTGTGCGAGTTAAGCGTATCCTTGCGGATGAACAAACCCAATACCAGCATTTGCAGGTTGTCGAAACGGAGTTCTTCGGCAATGCACTGATCCTGGATGGGATCATCCAGCTGACCGAGCGCGACAACATGGGCTATCATGAGATGATCGTCCATGTGCCGATGCTGGCGATGAGCCAGCCAAAGCGCGTGCTGATCGTCGGTGGCGGGGATGGCGGGTCATTGCAGCAGGTCTTGAGATATCCGAGCGTAGAGGAAGCCATCGTCTGTGAATTGGACCAGCGCGTGGTGGATCTCTCCCGCGAATATTTCGCCGCTTCCTTCGGAGACCCGTGGGC
>JAICQC010000572.1 GCA_025938055.1 Anaerolineales bacterium
CTCTATGTATTTGGAATCCTTCAAACCGTAGTCATACGGTTCGCCGACGACCTCAAACGGAACATCATAGTTATGCACGGGCATCGGTGAAGGGACCTGCCATTCCGGAGAGCGCGAGTTCCAGAGATTCCCTTCGGCTTTTTCGCCATTTCGTATGCTGTGAAAAAGATTGATAAAGAAGATCAGCACAGAGAGGCCGATCGCGTAACCGCCGATGGTCATCACGAAATGCGTGAAGTCGAATCCAAGCGCCGGATCGTAATCCACGATGCGGCGGCGCATACCGCTCAAGCCGACAACCATCATGCCAAGGGTTAGCACAAAGAAGGCGGGGGTCATCAGCCAGAAATGGACCTTGCCCCAGAACTCATTCATCCTTCGGCCCGTGGCTTTGGGGAACCAGTAATAGATCGCCGCAAAGAACGGATAGACGAACCCGCCGAAGATGGTATTGTGGAAATGTCCCACGATGAAATAAGTATCATGCAAATGCAGATCCAGGGCGATGGCGGCATTCGGAGGACCGGTAAGTCCCCCCATCAGGAATACAATGATCGCACCCAGCACAAAGAGCATGGGCGTGGGCGTTTCGATCTTGCCACCCCAGAGGGTAGCGACCCACGAGAAGAATTTGACGCCCGTCGGCACCGCCACCAGCAATGTGCTGTACATAAACGGAACGCGCAGGTATTCGTTCATGCCAGACGTAAACATGTGGTGTGCCCAGACCGTGAATCCCACCAAAGCGATACCCAGTGAGGACATGGCGATCCATCGGTAACCAAACAGCGGCTTACGGGCAAACACGGGCAGAAGCTCAGAGATCACGCCGAGTCCCGGCAGCACGAAGACGTAGACCGCCGGGTGCGAATAGAACCAGAAGAGATGCTGGAAGAGCACGGGGTTTCCGCCGCGCGCCGCGTCGAAGAAAGGCATTCCGAACAGGCGTTGGAACATCACCAACTGGAAGGAGAGACCGATCAACTGTGTGGCAGTCAGCGCGATAATGGAAGTCGCAACGGATGCCCAGACCAGGATTGGCAGGCGCATCGCTGACATGCCTTTGGCACGCATTCGCACCACCGTGGCGATCACATTCAGCGAACCGAGGATGGATGACCAGCCTGCTGTAAATACGCCCAGGAAGAACATCTGCATGCCCACCGGCGCGCGCGCCGAGAGCGGCGGATAGCCCGTCCAGCCGGTGTCGAACCCACCGAGCACCAGGCTCATGAGCAACAGAACCGAAGCCGGAACCGAGACCCAGTAGGCAAACGCGTTCAAGCGTGGGAACGCCATATCGTGCGCCCCGACCAGGAAAGGAACGGCATAGTTCATGATCCCTGAAACACCCAGGAGGATCGAGATGATCATGATGATGCCATGCAGGGACATGATCGTATTATAGAACTGTGGTCCGGTCTGATTGAATAGTTTAAAGGTTGTCGTCAGGAACTGCAACTGCGAGGCTGCCAGCTCCGTACGGAAGATCAGCGCGAACGACCCGCCGATCGCGATCAGAACCAGCGCAGTCATCGTATATTGGATACCGATCACCTTATGGTCAAGAGATATACCAAAGTACTTCTGCCAGCCGGGCTCATCCTCATGATGCTCGGGCGTATCGATTCCGCGCGCCCATTGCATCCAGTCATGCACCACGCCAGATCCAAAGAGGAACGTCACAACACCAACCAGCGCGCCAAACACCCAGGCAGGTTCACTAAAAAGGTACGCGCCAAAGATGTTGTCGAGCCCCATCAAGGCGCGGATGCCCGTGATCAGGAGGGCACCTGCGAACGTCCCTGCCACCTGCCATACCAGACCGCGTGTAATGCCACGGTATCCGTAGATACCAAAGAAAAAGGCTGTGACCGAAAACAGCAGCGCAAACGCCGCACCGACCGGGCCCGAGGTGTTGATTGCGCCGGAAATCAGCAGATCCAGCCCCAAGCCAATTCCATAGCCGATCGCGCCCGCGATGACCAGCAGCAGCAACCCTTTCCAAACAGGATTCGTAATTCTCATCATATCCTCCGCAATTATCTCAGCGTCGTGATGTACGCGATGATATCTGCGATTTGTTCATCTGTAAAATCATAGGTAGGCATGAGCTGGTTTTCAAAGCCAGCCACGATCTTTGCCTGTGGCGCCGCGATGGACTCGTGAATGTATTCCTCGTCTACAACCACGGTACTGCCATCCGTCAACTCCTCTGTCCGGCCAAGAAGGCCGAACCAGGTCGGACCAATGCCTGGCGCGCCGTTTAGGGTATGGCACGCCGTACACCCATTCGCTGCAACAAGCGCCTGCCCGCGTCCCTCTGGCGTTTGAGAAGCCTCTTCTGCAAGCACCAGTTGTTCTTCCATCCAGACATCGAAGTCTTCCTGCGAAGTCACTACGACA
>JAICQC010000527.1 GCA_025938055.1 Anaerolineales bacterium
CCTATCGCGCATTGATAAGTGCTCATGCCGCAAAAGGGGATATGTCCAAGGTCGCGGCGACGTATGAGCGCTGTATCAAGTCATTGAAAGAGTTTGGGATTGAGCCCTCCGAACAGACCAAAGAGTTATATATGAATCTTAAGTCGGGGAAAGAGACTCCGAAAAGTGTTGCGGTAATGACCTCGATGGTTAAGAAGGAAATCTCATCGAATATTCCAGTGCCACTGACGAGTTTTGTTGGGCGCGAACGGGAATTGAAAGAAATCGCGCAATTGTTATCCACCTCCCGCTTGCTTACATTGACGGGTTCCGGTGGGGTAGGTAAGACTCGCTTGGCTATTCATACCGCAAATGATTTGATCGGGAAATTCAACGATGGCATCTTTTGGGTTGGGCTGGTGGGCTTATCGGACGAGAATCTGATTCCCCAAGCCATTGCTGGATCGCTTAACGTTCGTCAAGTCTCTGATGAGTCCTTGATCGAAACGCTTAAATCCTATCTGAAGCCCAAAGAAGCCTTGCTGGTGATTGATAATTGCGAGCATGTGATCCGTGCTTGCGCGCAGGTTACGGAACAATTGCTGGCGGCGTGCCCAAAGTTGAAAGCCCTGGCGACCAGCATCGAAGCCCTGGGACTGTTCAACGAGGTTACCTGGCAGGTCCCTTCTCTTCCGTTACCTGAAATGCAGAGAACACTCTCGCCTCAAGAGCTTCAGGGATTTGCCAGCATTGAACTGTTTGACGAACGCGCCCGCAATGCCAAATCTGGGTTTGCCCTGGACGAACGGAACGCGTTATCGGTTGCTCAAATCTGCCGCCGGCTTGACGGGATTCCGCTGGCAATTGAATTAGCTGCCGCGCGTATCAAAGTCCTCTCCGTAGATGAAATTGCTGCACGGCTGGACGACCGTTTCTCCCTGCTCACTGCCGGCAGCCGGACTGCTGTCCCGCGTCACCAAACCCTGCGCGCGGCGATCGATTGGAGCCATGACCTGCTTACAGAACTCGAGCGGATTCTCTTTCGCCGTCTTGCTGTCTTTGCAAGTGGATTCACGCTCGAAGCCGCGGAATCCGTTTGCAGTCAGGGAATGAAGCGGAATGATGTTCTTGATCTTCTGGGTCGCCTGGTGGATAAATCGTTGGTGGTTGTGGAGCAAGTATCTGATACCGGAGAAACGCGTTATCGTCTCCTTGAAACAATTCGCCAGTATGCGCTTGAAAAGCTGGCAGGAGCCGGGGACGCGCGCGAAACCCGCGATCTGCATTTGGAATTCTTTGTACAATTGGCGGAGCAGGCGGAACCCAACATGTTTGGACGGGAGTCGCCGCGCTGGTTCAAGCGCCTCGATCAGGAACTGGACAATATTCAGACGGCTCTTGAATGGGCGACAAATAGCGGGAAAGCCGATGTGGCACTGTATGTTGCCGGATCCCTGGTCTATTTCTGGTTTGCACATGGTCTTGGCGGCTCTGAGTGGCATGATCACGTCCAACAAGCCCTTGCGCGGCCGGAAGGAAAAGAACCCACATTGGCGCGAGCCAAGGCACTCAATGGGCTCGGGTTTATGTACTGGGCAGACGTGTATCCAACAGATAGACGCCCCGAACTGGAAGAGGCGCTACGCATTGGCAGAGAGATGGGTGATCCGCGGACAATAGCTACAGCTCTTCGCAATTTAGGCTTGCTCGAAAATATCAGGAGAAACTATGTAGAAGCCCGCACATTCCTGGAACAAAGTCTGGAGATCTGGCGGGAAATGGGCGCGGCAGAAAAAACGGGCAGTACCTGGACACTGATCTTGCTTGGAGATGTAGCTCTAAATCATTCTCAGCCGGATTCGGCTCGTTCTCTCTATGAAGAGACCGTGGGGATCCTAAGAGAACTGGGCGATTTGAACTTCCTGGCGTATTCAATTCGGAGGCTCGCGCAGTTACATTGGCAGGAGGGTCACTACAATCAGGCTATCGCTCATTTACAGGAAAGCTTAATGAGGAATCAGGATGTAGCTGATCCGCGTGGAATCATTGCCTGCCTCGCGGGTTTTGCTGTTGTTGCGGTAGCACAAGAACAATTTCAGCGCGCTGCTCAGTTGATGGGGGCAGTCGAAGCTCACCTGGCATCTTTCGGTATTCGCCTCCTGTACATGGATAGGATGGAATACGACCGCAAACTTGCTGCTTTGCAAATGGAACTAGACCAGCATACCCTCAAAGAATACTGGCAAAAAGGTAGTGGGATGTCCCTGGATCAGGCGATTACATTTGCACTAGAAAAAAACTAACCAAAATTGAAGTCTTGTTTTCGTCCCACCCCTCACTTCGGCGGTGGGATTTTGTCATGTTCCCGAAAAACACACTAAAAAACACGTGTCATCCACGCTAAAAAACATGCTGGGGGACGGGGCATACGTAAACTATGGTCATAGATTGGGACACCACATTCACCCAATCGAGGAGACCAAAATGTTCAAAAATCGTTTTCTTATCGTTCTCGGTGTTATGTCCATGTTACTGGTAACCATGGCAATTTCTCGTCCATTCTCCAGCCCCTCTGTTCCCAGTATTGAAGACGCCAACGATTTCTATCAGCGACACCGGAACTGGAACCGCAATCTGGAAGGCTCCGATTACTACGAGCGTCACACCAATACCAGTGCGTCCGCAGCCTTCATCGCAGATCTCTCAGATGACTTCGCCCTGCGGCACCCCGAGTGGAGCCTGAACGTTTCGAATTCGATGATCTCCGTGACGGACATATTCGAAGCTTCAGATTACTTCCAGCGCCACCCGGAACTGAGGCTGCCTGTGCCTTCGACGAGTGCAGCCGATCTGTCTGATTACTTCGTGCGGCATCCTGAGTTACGCACACCGGGCACCACGATC
>JAICQC010000210.1 GCA_025938055.1 Anaerolineales bacterium
ATTTGAGCTGTGCGCGCAGCTTACGCACATCCCCTGGAAGAATAGCAGGATCAGGCTTGCCGAACCAAACGGCGTCATGCTTGAATGCAACGGAATAGTGGCGCATTACCCAGTCTGGCAGATCGTACCATTCATCTGGAATGCAAACCACGAGCTGGAAGCGCTCAGTCATCGTGAACCCTGTTCTCTGGCAGCAGCGCAGTAGTTGTCCAAACGTTCTTCATAATGGGCTTTATACCAGTATCTCGCACGGCAGGGCAAGCCTTCGTGCTCAAGCTTGAAAGCCAGAAAGTCGATGTGATTTTAGACAGGGAGTCATGGGAAGAATGTCATTTCTTACCGATCTTTCAAAAACGAAAAGCGTCAACTGGCATAATTCTGGTACACTAGCGTTCGACAACGTTAGATACTAGCAAACCCGTCGAAAGCCGGGGACGCAAAGCCATGGATCTTAATCTTGCGCAGCGTACCAGATGCAATCTCTGGTACAGGCGAGCAATGAAAAGATAGCCAGGTTGCCTACGATGAATCAAATTGGTTTGATCGGTTTTGGTGTGCCTGGCTTCTACCGCCAGGCACATTTTATTTGGTCTCGCTGGCAGCCCCATACAGGGGCAAGCCTATAAAAAACTTGAGTTAAGAAAGGAAAAATAAAAATGCACGACAAACTAACAATACATCAGGAGAGTGTGTCATGACGAAAGTACGATTTCATGGACCGGTCGCCGGTTTTAGCGGCGCCATGGGCGAAATGGTCTTCGCCGATAACGAAACAAAAAACAGGACCATCGCCTATATGAAAAAGCATTACCCCCCCACCCAGGCACAGCTCGACCACCGCGCCTTCTTCAAGGAATGCGCCTTACGTGCCCAGGCTGCGCTCACCGACCCGGCGACGTATGCGTTCTACGCGGCGATTGCGCAGGTAAAAGACAGCACCCCCCAGATCGTGGCGCTCACCGATTTCCTGGTCCGCCCCACCATCAAGCCGCTCAATCTGACCAAGTATAAGGGGCAGGTGGGTGACATCATCACCATCCGCGCCACCGACGATATCGGTCTGGCAGATATGGATGTTGCGCTGATCGCAACCGATGGAACCGTGATCGAACAGGGCAAAGCGATCGAGGACGGCACCGGCACAGGGATGTGGATCTACACCGCCACCCAGCCCGTCGCCCTCGGCACCGACATCTTCATCGAAGTGGCGGGTGTCGATCACGCGGGGACGGAAGCGAAACACACCGAGAGCCCCCGGGTAGGAGAGGACGACTAACCCCACCTGACGACGTGCAGCACAGACGGCAAACGTGCCAGCGAGAACAGGCTGTGCGCACACGATGCGCTCTTTGAGCAAAATGAGATCCTACGAAATTTACGCCCTGGTACGGTCAGTAAATCTCGTAGGATCTTGATTTATATTATATCGCCTGATACTGAAATAACGGATTTGTCAGAATGACGGGAAAATTACAGAAATGCAAGAATCTTCGCAAAAGGGTAACTTTCGTAGGGAAGACCTGACAGGTCTCACCTGCGTGGATATGGTCTCAAGCCGCTAACCCTGTCCCACAGACCTGTCAGGTCTTTTCATCAAACTAGAACCAATCACTATGCCTACAGATATCGCACCGCTCACATACGGAACCTTTTATCATATTTACAACCGCGGGAATAACGGGGAGAACATCTTTATTCAGAAGCGGAACTACGACTACTTCCTGAAGCTGTGGCAGAAGCATATCCGTCCCATCGCCGAGACGTGGGCATATTGTCTTTTACGAAATCACTTCCATGCGGTGGTGTATATAAAGAATCAAGAAGACCTGACAGGTCTAAAAGAACCGAGCCGGTATTTCTCCAATTGCTTCAACGCTTATGCACGCGGCGTGAACATTGCCGCGCAACGGACGGGCGCTTTGTTCCAACGTCCATTCAAGAGGATCCCTGTGGATAGCACATCCTATCTTATACGGCTGATCGTGTATATCCATCAGAACCCACAGAAGCATGGATTTGTCGGCGATTTCCGTGAGTGGGATTATTCTTCTTATCCTAAGCTTGATTCTGATCTTTCGACCTGGCTGCAAAGGGGCAGGGTCACAGGGTTGTTTGGCAGCAGGCAAGACTTTATTAGAATCCATCAAGAGATCCAGCCGTTAGAGGGTTTTGAGGAATAGGATTAAGAAAGTAGACCTGACAGGTCTCAACATTCCTTTCGCCAATCGTGACACCCGCGTGGATATGGTCTCAACGCCGAGAAGCCTGTCCCACAGACCTATCAGGTCTGAATTACGGTTGCATCGGTGTTACCAACTGGAAATAATTTCCGTCCGGGTCCGCCAGGGTCGCAACCCAGCCACCACCTATTTCATACGGCTCGCGTATTACTGCCGCGCCAGCGGCTTTCATTCTCTCAAATTCTTCTTTGACTGTAGTGGTCTCAAAATTGAACATCACCCGTCCGGCGTCTTTTGTATTTCCACCCATTTCCGAGTGTTCGAGCACAGAAAAATTGGCGCTACCCACTTGCCAGCCAGCGAAACCATTCTCACTATCCACCATGTCCGGCGGTTTTCCCAGGACTTTTTCGTAGAAGGCGATCAGAGCCTGGGGTTGTTTCGTTCCAACCATCACTGAGTTTAGATCTAACATATCGCTCACATCCTTTCCATCGGTAAACTTTTGGGCGGATGATCATTATAGTGTTCGCATGAAAAAAGTCAAGAAGGGGTTTACCCAGTCGACTTTCACATTCCAGTTTTGCAAGGAGAGGCGGAAATGTGACAAACATCATCTTGTTCAAGTCAGGTTTTTTCAGTATTCTTGCCACATCATCTTTTTATCATGAGGTACATGCAATGATCGTAACTGCCTGGAAAAATGGAACCGCTTCCGCGTCTCAAAGTGGCGCCGGATATGGCGTCAAGCTGAATGCACATGATTGGGATCAATTCTTTCGAAAAGATTGGGAAACGATAGAACTAGAGCTTGAGGGCTACGCTCAAGTAGTTAAGGTAAACGTTGCGAAACCGTCGTTTTGGAATTCCACGTGCAGGGAACTCATCCACGCCGAAATCGGGCGCTGGCTGATCGATAATGGATTTGACTCCTGGCAGACGGGACAACCACCACGTTTATCGTTAAAGTTCATCGGCGGCAATCGCTTCCGTTTGATGAGATAAATGAAGCTGGCATCGCGAGGAAAGACATGAGTCTGGAAGCAGAATAAGAGAGCCAACCAGAAAGCCCATGATGAAATACGATCCTCGAAAGCACCATCGCCCCTTCGACGCCGCTCAGGGCAGGCGCTCGATACGCCTGCCCGATCATGATTATTCGCAACCCGGAGCGTATTTCATCACGATTGTCACCCATCACCGCGATTGCCTGTTCGGGAACATCGTCAATGGGCAAATGCAATTATCCCCCATGGGACAGATCGCAGAGGAACATTGGCGTGCCATCCCGCAACATTTCCCGCACGTCGGTTTGGGCGCATATGTGGTCATGCCAAACCACCTGCATGGGATCATTATCATTCACGAAAATGGGATGGCGACGAATTCGTCGTCATCCGTAGGGGCGACCCATTGGGTCGCCCCTACACAACCCATCGCCCCGACACAATCCGTCGCCCCGACCCCAAACGGTCCGAAACGCGGTTCCATCGGGGCAATCATTGGTTCCTACAAAATGTCCGTTACGCGCCGCATCCAACGGGAATTCAACGCCACCGGTATCTGGCAACGGAATTATTACGAACACATCATTCGCAATGATGCAGAATACAATCGGATTCACTGGTATATCGTCTCAAATGTTGCCAACTGGCTCATGGACGATGAAAATTCCGGGAAATCGACCTGACAACATTCGATCCACCATTAATGAATGTGCCGGGCGGCATCGGGGGCCGTGCAGGGAAACGAACCAGGGTTTGGCATATGGCTCCTCGCAGGTAACCGGCGTATAATCCAATTGCTGATCCTTGAGCATGAGGGAGTATGAAATCATGGCGACCCAATCCTGTACCTGCGACCCGAAAGACGTGGACCCCTCCCGTGATTTTTATGCCAGCGGCAAGATCCATGTCTTCATTGTCCTGAACCTGCGCAATTACGTGACGGGCATCGAGAAGATGGACTTCGAGCGCTTACGGGGCGGAGAGGCATTTGCCCGCGTGCTGCGAGAACTTGCCCCGTCTGCCGGCTTTCTCGAAGACGAACAGGACCGGGAAACGGCGACCCGGGGACACGACTTCCAGGTGTTCCGAGGTCACCTTGCCGAGCACTGGCTGTTCCCCACCTTTCACCTGCAAAAGGAAATTGTCGAGCCGCCCGCCGACGTCCCTGCCCGGGAGTGGGAACGCCACGAGTTCCATGTGCGGCTCTCGCGCACCGGCTTCATCGAAGTGCGCATCACGCACGAGCTGCCGGCGGAGGGCGAGACGATCGTGGACATCCTGCAAAGCCAGCTGGAGCTGGCGGCACGCGGGGCGCTGGAGAGCCGCCGCTCGCTGCAGATCAAGCTGGCAATGCACTGCGCCAATCTCTTTGTGCGCGAGCTGCCCGGCGAGATCACCATCCACGAGCAGAACAGCAACGAGAAGGTGGACTTCTCCTTCCAGGAAGTGGACCGGCAGGCGAGCCTCCCGTACCGGCAGCGCTACATGACCATGTTCTTCTCCGGCATCCGCTGCGGCAAGTGCAGCAACCGCCTGGAGGCAAACCGTCTGCGAGACCACTACGCCAAGACCCTGGCAGCCATCCTGGAAGGCGTGCTGGTGGAGGAAGAGCCAGGCAGGCTGACGCTGCCGAATATGGACAGCGACCGCGCCGGGATCCTGGACCTGGCAAGCTGGCAGGATGACCTGTGCGTCTTCGCCCCGGAGCGGGCACTGATCTACTTCCCGCAGAAACGCATCTACCTCTTTGGGCAGACCGGGACCGAGGCGGTGCCGTACGAGCGCTACTGGGAATGCATCGTGCGCGGCATCGAGCACACGGTCACCGTCCGTGCCGCGATGCAGATCATCGAGTACGAAACCACAAAGCATCTCGACATTGTCCCGGCACTGACGAAAAAGGTGGTGGACGGCAGCGTCACCCGCGCGGACAAGGAAGAGATCAGCCAGATGTCGCAGGAGGTGGCGAACACCTTCAACCTGCTGCCGCTGCTGCGGGATGTGCTGGTGCCCACCTCGTCCTATCGCGCCGGGTATGCCATCAAGAAGTTCGAGCATCTGGCGGCAGTGCTGAACATCAAGGAGATTGAGGGGCACGTGGAGCACAACGTGGACGAGCTGGTCACCTTTGTGCAGTTCTTCGCCAGCATGAAGCTGGACGACGAGCTGAACCGGGTCGGGATCCTGCTGGGCGTGGTGGCGCTGGCGGTTGCAGGTCCGTCCTTCCTGACCGACTATCACGCCTTCTTCGTCCAGGCGTATGGCTTGCCTGAATGGACGGAGGTGGCGGTGTCCCTGGTCATCACCGCCCTGGCAGCCACCCTGATCGCGATGCTGCTTGCCCCGGAGTGGCTGCGAAGACTGACGCACCGCTTCCGGGCGCTCACCCGGCGGATCTTCTGAGGGAAGGAACTGCCGGGCTGAGCAGCGATTCCTTTACACAACGTCCCTTTGGGAGTAAAGTCACACCATCAGCCGGTGGATGAAATCAGATAAGGAGAACAGCATGCCGTGGAGCAATTGGAAGACAGATGATATCGGAATCCAGGTCTCAGGTGCGCCTGCCGTTTCTTCCTGGGAGCAGGGCCGCCTGGATGTGTTCGTGCGCAGTACCGATAACCGCCTGTTTCACAGGGTGTATCAGAACGAAGCGTGGCAGGGCGCCAACTGGAGCGACCTCTCGGACGGGCACACGATCCAAACCTCGCCTGCCGCGGTCTCGTGGGGACCCAACCGCATCGACCTGTTTGCCGTCTGGGATAACGAGATACATCACCGCGCCTTCCACAACGGGGCGTGGAGCCCGTGGGCGGAAAACCTGGCAGGCGCCACAAACGATGCCCCGGCGGCAGCCGCCGGGAAAACCCTGCGGGTGGATGTGCTCGTGCGGACGAGCGATAACCTGATGTCTCGCCGCTACTGGGAGGCGGGCGCATTCGTCGGCTGGAAGAACTGGGAGACGGTCGGCGGCATCTCGCACCAGCTGATGGGCGCACCCGCGGCGGTGGCGACCAATCTCAACCGGGTGGACTGCTTCGGGCGCGACCCTGCCGGGAACCTGATGCATGCCTGGTATCAGGGCATTATCGAAGAACATTTTTCGGAGATCGACATCCTGCCCATTCAGGATACGCCCGCCGTCGTCTCGGGCATTACTGCCGACCGTGGGCGGGTTGATGTGTTCGTGCGCGGCACCGACGATCTGCTCAAGCACCGCATCTTTTATACTCGGTTGGTGCGCGGCGAAACCAGGGGCGAAACGACTTATACGGCCGTGGAAGGCGATTATCTGCTGAAGATCGCCCGCAAGTTCAACATGCGGCTGGAAAACCTGAAAGCGCTCAACCCGCAGATCCAGCCGCCCGATTACCTGGTGCGCCCCGGCGACAGGATCGTTATTGCGGGTCACCAGTCCGGGACCATCTACAGCGATTGGGAGCCGGGCAGCATCTGGGAGAATATCAGCGTCAACAAGATCGCCAGCGCGCCGGCGGGGGTGGCATGGTGGAGTGGGAATACCCTGAAGCGCATCGATTGCTTTGCCCAGTCCCCCGACCGTCGTCTGATCCACACCTGGTGGACGTAAGGGAGGCGTGATCCATGGCTGATATCAAATACGAAATCGTGACCCCCTCCGCCCGCTGCGCAGGGTGTCCCCAAATGCGACATAAAAATATCAAATAATTAGCAGACCACTACCTGTCGTATTTGGGGGAGGCAGGGTGGGGGTCGGATCACGAGAAAATGGGGAAAGGCGTCACGCTGAGGCGGGAGCAACGTATCGCTTTGAAGGAGTTGTTGAACAGCATAGAACTGTAGCGGGTGTATTTAAGTTTGAGGAGTGTCCATATAAATTGTTATAATCTTCTATAGAACGCGGCGGATGGGGGTTCGCAACTGGTAACGGTTTTAGAAGTAATGGAGGAACAGGCAATGCGTATCAAACGAAGGTTCACCAATGTGGTAGTCTTGACGGCGCTCTTGCTCTCTGTGCTGGTGCTGCCGGTGTCTGCCAGGGGGAGACCGCCGGGCGGTGGCGGAGGCGGCAACCAGGGACCAATTAGCTGTAACCTGCCCGAGTCGAACGCCGAGGCGCTCGAGATCTTGAGCAACTACTATCCCGGCTACTGGTGGGATCACACCGACCTGACCATCGCCGTGCAGTCGGCTCCGAACGTGGACGCAAAGTTTCTCAAGTCTATCAATAAGGCGATCACCACCTGGACGAATGTGCTTGAAGACTGCTTCGACGGAGCGATCACGCTCACGAATGTGACGGGCTCGCATCCCAGCGCCCAGAAAGCCGACATCGTCCTGCACTATGTGCCAACGGCGGGTGGCGCTTCGTTCGACGGCTATGCCATCTGCGGCGACCACGGCTGTCCGAACATCCTGGTCCGCTCGGACGTGCCGCCGAGGGATGAGTACAGTCCTGAGTACGTCGGCTGGGTGACGCTGCATGAAGTTGGTCACGCGCTGGGGCTGGGTCACACCACCAATCTGCTCGAGAGCACCGATCTGATGGGCTACGGCTGGCCCGACCTGGGCGACCCGGTCCTTTCAGAGTGTGACATCGAGGGAATCGCCTTTGTCTTTGCCTGGGTCTTCGAAGGCAGCGCTCCGCACAAGCCTGCGGAGGGTCCGTTTGAATGTTCGTAGAGTAGGAACAGCATGACTTCGCCGGGCGGGCTTGAATATGGTTCAAGCCCATCAGGTGTTTTCACAGGTACGAGTCTCCAGACCATACTCGAGGACCGGGAGGAAGTAACAGCAGTCGGATCACCGCCGGCGCCATATACCTTTAACAAATTCATCCGAAGTGTCCGCCC
>JAICQC010000614.1 GCA_025938055.1 Anaerolineales bacterium
AAGCAATCTCACATTACTATGAGGAGATTGCTTCGTCGCAAAGAGCAAGAGCGCTCCTCGCAATGACATGAAACTTATAGGAGAAAACATGAATGATGATCAAATGCTGAAGGATATCCTTGTATCCGCAAAGACCATCGCTAGCGTCGGGTTGTCCTCCAACCCGGGAAAAGAAAGCTTTTGGATCGTGAAGTATTTGAAAGATCAGGGTTATCGCATCATTCCTGTCAACCCCACCGCAGATGAGATTCTGGGCGAAAAGGCGTATCCCGATCTGGAGTCAGTTCCGGAAACGATCGATGTAGTGCAGGTCTTCCGCAAACCGGAGGACGTGCCGCCGGTTGTGGATAGCGCGATCAAGGCTGGCGCAAAGGTTGTTTGGATGCAGGAGGGGATTGTCAACGAAGAGGCGGCGCAAAAGGCGCGCGAGGCGGGCTTACAGGTTGTGATGGACGCCTGTATGCGCGTCTCACATCGCCGGTTGATTGGCGATAAGCTGTTGAAACTTTAAGGGAAAGATCGTAGATAGACCACCATCGAAATAATGAAATCCGCTGCCATGTGACCCAGCAGCGGCGTAAGCCACTTCATGAGACTTGCGTAATAATGGTATTCCTTGCACCTGTTTCCCGCAACGCCAGGGAAACAGGTGCTGCTAGTTCAGAGTCAACCAACGCAATGATGTTGCCGCCGCGCCCACCACCGCTCAGCTTGGCGCCCAGGGCTCCTGCACCCCGTGCAGACTCGACGAGTCGATCTAGCTCTGGCGAAGAGACCGTTAGCATCTGTAACAGGGCGTAGTTTTCATTCATCAACTCCCCCAGGAACTCAGGCTTTCCCGCTTCGATGGCGCGGCGGGCAGTGAACGAGATCTCACCGATCTTGTCAAAGATCGCTTCCCAGCGCGGTTTGTCCTCCATCCACAAACGCCGCACATCGCCAACGGACTTCTTGGTCGGCGCGGAGATTCCTGTGTCGGCGATTAGGATGGTAAACGGTTTTCCTACCTTGAATACCTCTATCGGCTCGCCTTTGACGAAATAAACGGGTTTGGCATAGGTAACTACCGTGTTATCGATTCCCGAGGGCGTGCCGTGATGGAGCTTTTCGATCTCATACGCGAACGCGTTGACTTCTGCATCGGTCATCGAATGCCCGAGGTGTGAAGCCAGGGCTCGTGTAAGAGCCACCGTCACTGCGGCGCCAGAGCCCAGCCCGGATGCCACGGGAATCGTGGAAGTAATCTTTATTTCAAGATTCGGAAACGGGGACACACGCGAGAGAAATAAAAAGTTATGGATGACGGAAGCAATCGGCTGGTCGGAGGGGAGCGTGTTCAGTTCCGCGTGCAGGTCTACGTCCGAGGCGTCGATCCAGATCCCCGGGCGCGCGGAATCCGAGACATTCACCTCTACATGGACTTGTATTACCGGGACAGCCAAAGCCGGCCGACCGTACACCACGGCGTGCTCGCCGAATAAGATGATCTTGCCGGGCGCGGAAGCTGTCGTCATAAGAGTAGGACGGATGAACAGCTGTCTTA
>JAICQC010000499.1 GCA_025938055.1 Anaerolineales bacterium
ATCGCCCGGCGGCGCAGCTCTCGGATCGCGATCCCCAGCCCGAAGCCAATCAGGGAGTTTTCACATAGTCTCGTGCCGGGTTAGGCCGGCTCCGGGGAGAATATGGGGCCACAGTCGGACTTCTTCCCCGCCTTCCGTCACGCCACCTGGTGTGCCAAGGCTGCAATCACACCAAGTCGTAGGACGAGGTGGTGCAGTCCTCTCACACCCCTGCGCACGCCTCCTGTCGTCTTCAATACGCACAGCTCCACAGGTCATGCAGACACATCGGCGACAAACGCCCGTAGCATCCAGGCCATTTTTTCGTGCTGCTCCATCAAACCGGTGAGGAAATCATTGGTCCCGGCATCATGATAGGTGTCTACACATATTTCCAGGTCACCACGCAACTGCCGGATCACCGTCTCATGGTCTCCGAGCAGATTTGCCAGCATTGTCTTGGCTGGGGGATACTGCCCTGGGTGTTCCTGCAGGCGTGTCTGTTCGAGAAATTCTGCGAGTGTGCCTGGCGCATTCCCGCCGAGAGAACGCGCACGTTCTGCCACATCGTCGACAATCGTGTTGAGTTCGTTGTACTGGGCCTCGAAGAACTTATGGAGGTCGTTAAATTGCGCTCCCACTACATTCCAATGGTAGTTGCGCGTCTTGGTATATAAGACATATTCGTCTGCTAAAAGCTTCTGGAGAAGCTCTATCACCCCTTGACGCTGTGCATCGGTAAGACCTGTGTTGTGTCCCATCGGTGTTCCTTTCTTTCTAGGAGAGAGATTGCCGTCCTCTTCCTTGGAGGTGATGCATTGTATGATATTCCCATATGTAAGGACTTTTGCCTTGATACTCCAATGTTGGAGGGGAAAAACACCCCGCAACCCCAGGAACGGCGCAGGGCCGGGGGCTTCACATTAGACAATATGAGACCAATTGTCTAGTCAAACTGAGGGACATCTGCCTTTGTTTGGCCTGACTATGCTATGATCGCGTGCAGAGCGGAGCGTATTGACCGGGTGTCATGTCTGTAGGGTGAAGAAAGGAGAATGTATGCTAAAGCAGAAAATATCTTACAAAATCCTGCTTCGCGCCGGAGTTTTGCTCTTGCTGCTGGTAATGGTTAGCGCCGCCGTCATAGATGCACAAGCGAGAAAATCTGCCGACTTGATTGCACAAGGTAAGCAAATCTTCCGCTTTGACACCTTCGGCGACGAGGATTTTTGGGGTGGCCAGCTCCGGCTGCATGAAGCTATCGAGGGAGAACAGTTTGGCGGCGTGGGACCTGGCGTAAGCCCGGCAACCGCCCTGGAAGTGGGCTTGAAGGTGGATGTAAAGGCTTTGCCGCAACACTTACGAAACCAACTGAAGAGAGGACAGGTAGATCTGAATGACCCTGTGGTGACGCTGGCACTGCTCAAGTTGAATGCCGTGGTCGGCCTCCAGGGATTCTTTAATGACGACGGGAGCTTGAGCTCTGTCGGCATTACGTGCGCCTTGTGCCACTCGACCGTTGATGACTCCTTTGCCCCTGGAATTGGGCGGCGTTTGGATGGCTGGGCGAACCGCGACCTGAACGTGGGCGCAATTGTCGCCCTCTCGCCTGACCTGAGTCCGTTTGAAACGCTTCTAGGCGTGGATCGAGATACGGTGCTAACCGTATTGAACAGTTGGGGGCCCGGAAAATTCGATGCCGAGCTGGTTCTGGATGGCAAGGCATTCAACCCTGAACAAGTCACGGATGGTGTTGTGACCGGCACAAACGTGCCTGGCGCGACGTTGCTTCCGCCTGCATTTGGGATGGCTGGCGTCAACCTGCACACCTGGACGGGCTGGGGTTCTGTTCCCTACTGGAATGCGTTTGTGGCAAATATCGAGATGCATGGCAAGGGAAACTTTTATGACCCACGATTAAACAATGCCAACCAGTTCCCGGTCGCCGCGGCGAACGGGTTTGGGAACATACGGAGTCCTGTCGATCTGATTACCTCCAAATTGCCGGCTCTCCACGCGTACCAGCTATCTCTGCTGGCGCCTCCGCCACCAGAGGGCAGCTTCGATGTGGCAGCCGCGGCGCGTGGGCAGGCACTCTTTGCTGCAGATGGAAAGGCGCAATGCGCAAGCTGTCATGTGCCTCCGCTGTTCACCGAGCCGGGTTGGAATTTGCACACGCCCGAGGAAATGGGCATCGATTCCTTCCAGGCAGACAGGTCACCGGACCTCATGTACCGTACCTCTCCACTCAAGGGACTGTGGACACATACAAAAGGAGGGTTTTACCATGACGGACGATTCGCTACCCTACTGGATGTCGTCAATCACTACGATACATTATTCTCTCTGCAACTGACCGACACCGAGAAATCAGACCTGATCGCATATCTGAAATCCCTGAGCGATGCTGCCGTACCTAAACGAGATGATGGCGATGATGAAGGACCATAAATGCCTGCACACGGGTGTCGCAAAAGCACCTTTGTGCAACGTGGTTGCGGCTCTGACGTATCTGGCGAAGTGAGGGTCACGTGATGGTTTCTACAACTGCCACTGCGGGTCCCGACGCGTATCGAGGCACCGACAAGCTCATCTTCGGGATTGTCCTTGCGGTCGTCACCTTCTGGCTCTTCGCGCAGACCACGCTGAATGTCGCGCCCACGATGCGCGAAGAGCTGCGGATCAGTGAGAGCCTGATTAACATCGCGATCATCATAACCGTGCCCAAGGACGACCGCAGGGGGAGCGTAAATGTTTGAATTTTTAGAAGCCTTGTCGGGATTGTCGCTCCGGTTTTCGTGATTTCCACGATGCTGAACGTCGGTCTGACGCAAAGGATGTCAGACATTACCGGGCATTTGAAGAACTATCCCTTTGTTCTCAAGATGCTGCTCGCCAACTTCGTCCTCGCGCCACTCGTGATGATTTTCGTCCTGACTTTCACGTCGTTTGATCCGGCGCTCCGGGACGGACTGCTGATTTTCGCCCTGTGCGCCGGCGCGCCGTTTCTCATCAAGCTGACGCAGACGGCGGAACATAGCGTGGCGCTCGGTGCGGCGGTGATGATACTCCTGATCGCTGCGACGGTCATCTACGTGCCGATTGTGCTGCCGCTGGTTTTGTACGGCGTAGCTGTGGACGGGTGGGCGATTGCCAAAACATTGTTCCTGCAAATGCTTTTGCCAATCATCGTAGGAATGCTCGCCGTGCAGTTTCTGCCTGTCTTG
>JAICQC010000251.1 GCA_025938055.1 Anaerolineales bacterium
CGGACATCTTCACTGCTTCCAGCGCCGAATTGACGCGGGCTTCCACATCCTTCATCGGCAATCCCATATGCAGCGGACCGAACGCCACATCCTCGAACACCGTCGGGGAGAAGAGCTGGTCGTCCGGGTTCTGGAAGACGAGCCCCACCATGGCGCGGATGGCAGGCAGGTTGTCACGCATCAGGCGTTTTCCTCCCACGCTTACCTCGCCCTGCCCGCTTAAGATTCCGTTCAGGTGCAGCATCAGCGTGGACTTGCCAGCGCCGTTCGGTCCCACCAGCGCCACCTTATCCCCTTCACACATCTGGAAGGATACGCCGCGCAAAGCCGCCAGCTCGTCGTGATAGGAAAAGTACAGGTCGTGAACTTGTAAAACACTTGTCATAGTCGTCCCACCATTTGAAATAACAGGAGCGCGATCAATGCCAGCGCGGCAGTCAGGTAGTCGCGGCGGCGAAGCTCGTGCGGGTTGATCGTCTCCATGTGACCGGCGTAGCCACGCGCCAGCATCGCATTGTAGACGCGGTCGCTGCGCTCGTAACTCCGCAGGAAGAGTTGACCCGCCATATTGCCTGCGACTCGCGCCCGCCACGCCACGCTCCCACCGGACCGTTTGCCGGGCGCGGCGGCTGCGCGGGATTCGCGCGCCCGCATCAGCCGGAAGACCTCATCCCCCAGCACGAAGAGATAGCGATAGAGGAAGGCGATGATCGTGGTCAGAATGGAAGGCACGCGCAGATGCTCGAGCGCGTGGATCAGGTCGGGGAAGCGCGCCACCGCCACGAGCAGGATCGCCATCTGCACCGACAGCCACGAGCGGATGAGGATGCTGACGAAACGCAGGAGTCCGGCATCGGTGATCGTGAGGTCCCAGAAGAGAAGGTGGAAAGAGGTAAGCGGTCTGCCCGGAATCGAGAAGAGCACGGTAAGGGCGACTAGCGCGAACGGCAGCGCGACCAGCGAGCGCTTGAACGTGAAGCCAATCCCGAGTCTGGAAAGCAGGTTCGCGCCGAGCAGGAAGAGCCAGGAGAGCCCAAAGGCGATCCAGGCGCCGTCTGGCAGGAGCGCATTCGACAGGATGAACAAGACCGTCACCACGACCTTCACGCGCGGGTCGAGGCGGTGCAGGAAACTTTCAGATTCATGGTAACGGTCGAATGCGTCGAAATGCATGTTGTGTAATATTTCGCGCTGAGCGGAGCGAGCCGACGGGCGAACGCAGTCGAAGCGCGCTTCGTTTGCGTAGCACTCAGCGCGAGGTTAGCTTTTCGCCTTCATGCCCTGACCCAGCAGAATGATGATCGCGCCAACAACAATCACACCAATCACTCCGGCAAAAACTGATGAAAGAGCTGTTTCTCCCAAGAAAGGTAATGTGTAATCAGGGATGAGCTGATAGGGCGCCGAGGCGCCTTTGCCGAGAAATCCCAGGTCTTCTGCCACACGCTCCAGCCCGTCAGGGTCTGCAGAGGCAAGCGGGGAAAGCAGCACGACAGCAAGCGAGATCAACGCGCCTGCGATCACCCAGCCGCGGCTGCCCCTGGCTGATTCAGAGTTCTCGCCGAGCAGGTCGGGACGAGTCTGGAGGATAAATGTGAGCGCGGCAACTGTGATCAGCGCCTCACCCAGCCCGATCAGCGCGTGGACCGTCAGCATCGCCGGGATGACGACCTGCAGCTGCGACGTGCCGCTCAGCCACAATTGCAGTGAGGTGAACAGCGCGCCCGCCATTACTGAGAGCCAGGCGGCGATCCCGGCGACGGTCAGTTTGAGGGCGCGGTTCCCTGTAGAGACGCCGCGGTAGAGACCATACCCGATCGCAGCGGTAATCAACCCCATGTTCAGGATGTTCGCGCCCATCACCAGCAAGCCGCCATCCTGGAAGAGCAGTGCCTGTACCGCAATGACGGCAGTCATCACCAGCATTCCTGCCCACGGACCCAGCGTGATGGCGGCTAACGCGCCGCCCAGCAGGTGACCAGATGTGCCGCCCGCGACCGGGAAGTTGATCATCTGCGCGGCAAAAATGAAGGCAGCCATCACGCCCATCAGCGGGACCTGTCTGTCACCCAGCGACCTGTTCGAGCGGGAGACCGCGAGACTGATCGTAAGGGCAGTAATCACCCAACAGATCATGGAAACTGTAAAGCTTAAAAATCCATCGGGGATGTGAAGAGGCTCTGGTGAGTACAACATATTAATCTCCTTATCTCTTTCTCGTCGACAGTTCTATGTGAGCCTTGCGAAGGTCTGGTTGCTCAGGGAATCTTCGCCAGGCGAATTCACTGACAATGCGGGCAGATGCCAAAGAAGGTCATATGACTATCAATACGCACATATCCACTAGTCGATTCTAATTTGCTATAAAGCTCCTTAAGCAGGGTATGTTCCACCTCAATCTCATCGCTGCAGATACGGCAAACAAGATGATGATGATCGTTACCGGCAATTTCATACATTAAGTGACCATTACCAGTATGGGAAAGCCGCGCCAAACCGTTCTGAGCAAGGAACTCCAGCGTGCGATAAACGGTCGGTTCTGTCAGGCTGGGCAGTTCCTGCTTCGCCTGCCGGTACACTTCGCGCGGTGAAAGATGCGTCCCGGCATGGCGCAGCGCATGCAGGATCGCCAGCCGCTGAGACGTCATTCGGAAGCCGCGGGCACGCAGTTGAGAGGCATATTCAGAAACACAGGACATAGGAAGCCTTATTGCAAGTTTTTGCAATAACTATATAATAGTATACAACAGAGAGGGATTTCTTACTAGAACAGATGTGCTATTATATCAAAATCTAAAAGCCTTGCGAAGGTTGATACGGCGCTTCCCTTCCTTCTCGAAAACCTTCGCAAGGCTCCACAGGTGATTTTACGGCTCCCAGAAGAACTGGATCAAGGCATAAATATACGGCTTGCCGCCAACGTATTCAATCCCCATCACCCACGTCTGCCAGTCCAAATTGCCATTCTCCGGTGTGCCCGGGAAATGGATGGAATAGAATTCGTTTTGATACTCCCATACCATTTCATAGGTTGCGCCGCCATGCACAAGCTCATTGCAGTGCAGCGTATAAGGCTTGTTAAAAATGCTGACCAGTTCGGGTACGACCACATCATGAAAAGACCCGCGCTTCAACTCGCCGCTGCCGGGCTCTGTTCCCCAATCTACTTCGAAGGTCGTCTCGAAGAGGAACTCTGCATGTTCAGGTTGGTAGGTAATGACCGTCCCATTGCGATAGTACGCCACATCCATACCGCGCGCCGGGCTGACAAGTGAACTTAACAGCGTTCCATCAGAAGCGAGGATGGCTGTCTTAAAGGAGTCGATCAGTGCCGTCACTTGAGGGTCGGCGCAAATGGTGGCGGGGTTCGGAGGAGCGGTCGCGCCGGGAGGAGGCGTGAGAGCGCCAGGCGTGAGGGTCAGCGAAGGTGGAGTGGTAACGGACAACGTTGAGGTCGGAAAGGCAAGCAGGGTCGGTGTCGCAGGTGCTTGCGTGGCAGGCGAACCGCAACCCACCAGCATGGTCAACCCAATGAAGAACATCGTGAGAGTCCTGATATTCATGCTCATCTCCTATTTCGATAATTATATCCACTGCAAAAAACAAAATGCCAGATGCAAATTTGCATCTGGCATTCCAATTCCATCTCTGCTCCAGCCTATGCTTCGCCAAAAGCGACGACAACAATATGCTGGTTCAACAGTTGCGGCACGCCCGACTCCTTCGCCTGAACAACCTGACCCAGGGTGTACCCGCCCGCCAGAGGAACCTCTTTTCCAAGGATATCCTGAATCGCATTGATCTCCGCACCCGGGTGAGACTTCAGCAGCATTTCCCAGGCGATATCCACCAGGACGAATACGAAGACCGGCTTGCTGCCTTCCAATTGCTGCAGCGCCTGCTGGGCAGCCTGTTGTGCGGCAGTCTCGCAGGAGACGCGGCTGCCAACCAGAAGATAAGCATCCGCGCCGTCGCGCACGGGCGCATTCATGCGGAAGCTGCCATCTGCCTCCACGCGGATCGGTGCGCGGATGACGAGCTGATCTCCCTGCTCCACGCCCAGCGGATACAAACGCGCCAGGTGGCTGAGCGGTGGGAACGCCCATTCACGCGCCGGGTAACCAAAGAGCTGGGCATATGTTTCAGAGGCGGGGCGACCATCCAGCGTGCGCAGCCAAAAGCCGCGCGAACGCGTCACGCGGAACTGGCTGCCGATGGGATTCCATCCATGGGCAGACCCCACACCCACGCGAACGTTGCCGCGCAGAAATGCCGCCGCCAGTGCGCCCGTTCCATTTTGTGGACCCGCGATCTGGTAGGAATGTCCTGTATGCAAATCGCCGGAGGAGAGCCCACCTGCCAGCGGGACGTTACCGCTTGAGAGGGCGTTGCACAGTTGGTCCGCGTCGCCGTTGAACCCATCGGCAAAGAAAAAGACCGCGCGTGTGTCGGCTTGATCCGCAATCTGTTTCGAAAGCTGCGCGCCGGTCTCGCGACCGCTCTGGGCATAGCCGGGCATCCAGCGCGTCTCGGCCTGGAAATCCCCGGCAAGCAAGCCGACCAGGACGGCATTGGCATGCAGCCCATCCCCCGCCAGGCAGACCGGACTGCTAAAGCCGATTAGCGGAGTATCACCAAGCAGGCTCGAAACGCCGCTGACCACTTCGCGCGCCTGATACTGGTGCGATGCCATGACAAAAGCGAAACCGGGAGTTCCGGAACCAAGTTTGTTCAACGCCTGATGCGTTGCCTGCAAACCCGCTTCGCGGCCGCTCAGCGCCTGTGCATAACCGATGGAAGCCGTAAGAGCCATTTGCCTATCCTTCCGCGACCGGGATGGTAAAGTGGAAGGTGGTTCCCTTCCGGAATTCACTGTCAAACCAGATGCGACCGCCCTGCATTTCCACCAGGCTCTTGGTGATATTGAGTCCGAGACCAGTGCCGGGCACTTCGCGCGCCTTCGAGTCATCCGAGCGGAAGAACTTCTGGAATATCTTGCCCTGATCCTCCACGCCGATGCCGATACCGTTATCTCGCACCCAGAGATGGACCACCCGCTTGGCGCCCTCGGGGTCCCACTGGTTGTTGGTGGCTTCGGCGCCTACGAGGATCTTGCCGCTCTCGGGTGTATATTTGTGCGCGTTGCTGATCAGGTTGGTGAGCACCTGTCCCACGCGCAGGCGGTCTGCCCAGACCGCAGGCAGGGACGGTGCAAGATGAAGTTCGATTTCCTGGCGCTTATCATCCACCTGCCGCTTCGTGGAGCGCAATACCTCGTCCACAATCTCACCCACTTCCACAGGCTTGAAATCGAGGCGCAGGCGGTTGGCTTCGATCTTCGCATTGTCATTCAGGTCGGAGACGAGGGCAGACATGCGCTCGACGTTGGAACGGATGGTGCTCAGGAAGTTGGCTTGCATTTCGTTGATCTGTCCTACAGTCCCGGCGGCAAGCAGCTCCGTATAGCCCTTGATGGACGTCATCGGGTTCTTCAATTCATGCGCGACGAACGAAACGAAATCGCTCTTCGCCAGGTTGGCGCGCTGGACTTCGTCATATAACTGTGCATTCGCGATCGCGATCGCGGCGCTGTCGCTCAACTGGTTCAGGAACGTCAGGTTGCCCTGTGAGTCACTTGTACTCTCGAGGAGTATCAAACCAATCACCTGGGCTTCGCGGCGAATGGGAACAATGATCTGGGTGTGTGCGATGGGCAGGATCCCCTTGGCGCCATTGCTGACGAGCGAGATCTGGCTGGGTTGGCCGCTTTCGATCGCAGAGCGCAGGGCGGGCAGTTCGAGAGGCATCTCCGACTCCGTTTCGGATGTCAGGATGTCATCATACCCCTGATGCGCCATCAGTCGAAGGTGATTCCCTTCGATCATGCCGATCAAGCCGGCTTCAGCGTTCGAACGACGCATTGCCCATTCGAGCGTAGTGCGCATGGCACGCTTCACTTCAAGACTGGCATTCAGCTCACGAACGATCCGACCCATAACCTGGAGTTCTTCCACCCGTGCCGTCAGCTCCTCGTCGGTCGACGCGAGCAAACGGGCATTTTCGATGGCAACCGCAGCCTGACCGGCAAAGGCAGTGAGCAGGTTCTGGTCATCCTCCACGAAAGGCAAACCGTCTTTACGATTGATGACTTCGATCACGCCAAGGACGCGGTCCTTGATCTGCATGGGAACTGCCAGAAGCGAACGGGAGGTGAAACCAGTCTGTTTGTCGAGAGCCTCATAGCGATTTGTGGAACGCTGACCGTCGTTCTCGATGACGGGCGCACGCAACTGCACGGCGCGACCCACAATCCCTGTGCCCGCCGGGAGGCGCTGTCCTAAAAGGTTTCCTGCCACGGGTCCGGCAGTCACACGGAAGACAAGGTCACCCGTCGGCTCATCCATCAGGAACAAGGTTCCAGCTTCACAGTTCAGAATGTTAACGGCGTTCTCCAGAATATTTCGCAGGAGCGGCTCCTGCTCCAGCGTGGAGGTGAGCTGGCGTGTAATTTCGTTCAACGTCGAGAGCTGATGGGCACGCTGTTGTGTCTCCTGCAAGAGGCGAGCCTTCACGATCGCGCCCACCGTCTGGTCTGCGATGGCTTGCAGAAGACCCAATTGAGCGGTGGTATAGGTCACGGTGGCGTCCCGGCTGCCCACGCTCAACGAACCGATGGTCTCTGCGCCGGAATTCAGCGGCACGCCCATCCACGCGTACACGCCCTGGACCGACGGAGTAATATTCCTTGCCTGGCACTCACGCAAATAGTCCTGCGTAAGGATCGGGCGACCCCTACGGATGATTTCCTGACCAAGCCCCAGGCTGGGAGGCAAAGGCTGGTTCTCAAGGTTGGTGATGCGGTCGTTGTCATCCACACGGAAACCATAATAAAAATAGTTGGCGGCTTTGCTGTAAAGCGTCATGTGGAAGAGCGAGGACGGGATGATCTGGGAGGTCTGCGCAAAGATC
>JAICQC010000130.1 GCA_025938055.1 Anaerolineales bacterium
CAACAAGCCTCATTCCAGCACCACGATCTTTCCAGCTGTCCCATCGATCTGGATACGCTGCCCATTCTTCAGGCGGGTCGTTGCCTGGTGGACGCCAACCACCGCAGGGATACCGTATTCGCGCGCCACCACCGAGCCGTGTGTCATCATCCCGCCGACTTCCGTGATCAAACCGCCTGCCGCCATGAAGAGCGGCGTCCAGGCTGGGTCTGTGCCCGGGCAGACGAGGATCTCGCCCGGAGCCAGCTGCGCGCCGCGCGGGTCGAGGATGATGTGTACAAACCCCTCTGCCACACCGGGGGAAACCGGGCTGCCGCTGATCACCGTATCCGTGTCCGCCAGCACACCGATGCCCTCGTGGAAGGCGCGCCCGTCGCTCACCAGTACGCGCGGCACCTGCCGTCGGCGGTTCTCGCGCTCGTGGATGGCGCGTCGCTCTGCGACCAAACTCTTCCAGTCGCGGGCATCATGGTTAGCCAGCGCCTGTAGTTCGTTGAAGTGCAGGAAGAAGAGATCCTGGGGCTTTTCGATAATCCCCTCGGCGGCAAACTCGGCGCCGCTGGCAAGTAATTGCTCACGGACCATGCCCATCACACGAATGATGAAAAACTTCGGTGATTCACGCAGTCCCATCAATATTCGGATGCGTTTCCCCACCGCCCGCACCAGTTTCTCTCTGACACCGCCCAGTGGCCTCTGACGCGCCTGCTCTGCCAGCCGCTCGAGCGCCAGTTCGGCAGCCTTGGCGCCCTGCTGAAACTGGACATCAGGCGCCATCTCGGGCGGGATCTCCAGATAGCTTTGCAGGGTCTGCATAATGGAGGTGGGCTCTTCCCGCCAGCGCGGTTGCCCCATGTCGATCTCTGCGAGACCGCGCATCCCGTATTGCGTCATGAACTGCGTAATGGCCATTTGTGCGGCTTTAGAGAGAGTCCCGCTCAGATAATGGGAGGCAAGCGTTGCGGCGTCCGAGTCGAGGAACGTGTTGTAAGCGTCAGGGTCCTGCCGGATGCTCGTTGCAGTGTTCCAGAGCGCCATGTCCATTTCGGTCGTCACGTTGTTTGGCAGACCGCGGGTCACCTCCAGCGCGGCGGCTGCGAAGCCATGATCGCTTTGCGTCTGCTTTTCGATCCCAGCCAGGCGCGGGAGTAGATGGAGAGAGGCGACTGTAGGACCCAGTATCGGAAGAAAGCGCGGGAATAAGTGATACAGAGTATTGGAGAGATGCCCGTACATGAATTGCAGGCGCTGTGCCAGGCGCGTAAACTTATCGTCTCCCGTAATTTCTGGCTGGACCAGGCGGCTCGCCAGATCAGCCTGGAATTTAAGGCGGGTTTTCTGGGGGTCATGCATATTCACCGCAACGCGCCCCAAGACCGGAAGAACGAAGCCAAGCACGGCTGCGATCGTGCTGAGTTTTAGATGACCCTGTCCTGCGCCGAGCCGCGGTTCCTTTGCCAGCCCCTGCAGAATCTGCCGGACACTCGGCTCGGCAAACCCGAGGATCGTCTTGTACATTCGAGCCCCAATGGGGTTACGAAGTATGTCATTGAACCTGACCCACAACCTCTCGCCTGCCGGAACCAGCACCTCATTTTGATCATAGCGGCTCTCTGCGCCGAACATCCTCGCTGCGCCGCTCAATGCAATACGGATGGCGTCCTGCCCGAGCGGGGTGATTGCGCCGAGCAGACCCTGCACCGCGCCGAACGAGAACCAGACCATGAGCGGGTCGAAGGACTCCTTCGGCAGCGGGTAGAGCGATGTAATTGCACGCGATTGAAGAATATAGAGGCTGTCATCCGCCAGCGCCCATTCGATATCCTGCGGGAATCCATATTCCTTCTGGATCTGCTGACCGAGCGCCGCAAGCTGGAGGATGTGCTCATCATGAAGCGCCTGCCGCGCCTCTGCCTGCTCTTCGATCACCTCCACGCCTCCGCCCGCCTTACCGCGCGTGGAGATCTTCTTCGCTCCGAGAGTCTTCGAGAGAATGCGCCGGTCAAGTGTATCCACCACGTAATGGTCAGGCTCCACCTGCCCGGCGACGAGCGCCTCGCCCAGCCCCAGCGTGGCATCGATGACCGCCTCTCTTCGTAAGCCCGTTAAAGGATTCGCCGTAAAGAGCACGCCCGAGGCATCGCTCTGGATCATCTCCTGCACAATGACCGCCAGCGCGGCTTCGTTGTGGTCGATCCCGTTGCGGATGCGATAACCAATGGCGCGCGCCGTCCATAAACTGGACCAGCAGTTGATAACCGCCTGCAGCAATTGTTCGACGCCGATCACATTCAAGTAGGTATCCTGCTGTCCAGCAAATGAGAGATCTGGCAGGTCTTCTGCAGTCGCGGAAGAGCGCACCGCCACCGGGCAGTTCTCAAAGACGGCATACGCGGCATAAATGGCAGACTCAATCTCATCCGGCACCTTCCCAGCCGAGAACGCCACCCGGATCTGATTGGAGGCTCGTTCCAGCGCGCTTGCATCCTCCGCCTGGAGCCCTGTCACTACCGATTGAATGGCTGGCAGCCAGCGATTGGACTCCACGAATTGCTGATAGGCTCGTGTGGTGATGATAAACCCGGGCGGCACGGCAAACCCGGAACGCGTGAGGCGGGCGAGGTTCAAGCCTTTGCCGCCGACTGTTTCGAGCGTGGCTTCTGCAGAATCGAAGGGGAGAATGGTCATAGGGATATTATTTCACAAAGGTTAACTTCTTTTGATCACAATTTGCTCACGTTCATACAGCCTGATCGCAATGAGCGTAATCAGGAGGGACAACAGGAGTGTCACGAGAGAGGAGACGGCTGCATTCATCAGGCTGATGGGCTCCAGGCGCATGAATTGATTGATCAGAAGCTGCTGTCCGAAGGTGGGAATCAGCATGGTCCACAAATCCGGTTTCACCGGGAAGAAAGCCAACGCAAGCCCCGGCAGGGAGGGAACAAGCGCGATAAACGGCAGGTATGTCCCGGCTTCCTTGGTGCTTTTTGCGAAGGAGGCAACCAGCATCTGGATTGCGCTCGCCAGAAAGATGATGGGGAGACAGATCAAAAAGATCAAAAGCAGCGTCAGCAGATTGAGACCGATCCGAATCCCCAAATATTCTTCCACGGGCAGAACATTAAATACCACGCCAAAGCCTACCAGAGTGATTGCCAGGCTTGCCAGAGAAAACGGGAACGCCGCCAGCAATTTGCCCCACACAAAATTGCGACGCGGGACAGGATTGATCAGCAAAGGCTCCAGAGACTGGCGCTCACGTTCTCCTGCTGTTGTATCATTGACGATCGGTGCCGCGCCATTGAAGATCGCAAAGATGATGAAGTAGGGAAGGAAGGAGATCAACAGTGTTGCCTGACTCTGCGGCGTGGCAACATCCACTTCCTCTATCGTCACCGCCCGAATAATTTCCGGGCTGACGCCTCGTACGACGAGACGCAGCGTCCCCAGATACCTTCCATAACCCTCCAAAAGATTTTCAATACGGCCGATATCCGCCTGCGCAGGCTGCCTCGTGCTGTCGAGGATGAGTTGGACCGTTGCGGTTTTCCCAGACGAAAAATCCTCTCCATACTCGGGCGGGATGACCAGGACAACATTCAGATCGCCCTGCCTGACAGCCGCCTCCGGATCCGCGGGGGATGCTTCAATAATCACGTCATGCTGTTCCAGGAAGCGTATCAGGTTGGGGGCATTCTCCGGGTGCTGCACCGGCAGGTGAAGAGGCTGTTCGATGTCTTCACGGACGCTGGACCCGATCAGCATCAGCATCCCACCCATCAGGATAGGTCCAAAAAGCGCCCAGAATAAGCCTGTCATCCAACTGCGATAATCACGCAGGCTGTCGATGACTTCCTTTTGAAAGACGATCCAGATCTTGTTCATTCCAATCCCTCCTCTGAACCGATCACTTCAATAAACGCATCCTCCAGATTATCCTTGCCTGTTCTGCTCAGTAACGCAGCCGGTGAGCCCTGCGCCGAAACCATCCCATTGGAAATGATCACGATGTGGTCACACAATGCCGCGACCTCCTGCATAATATGACTGGTAAGCAGGATACACTTTCCATCCTGGCGCAATCTGCGGATGAATTGTCGCATGGAACGCGTGCTCTTCACGTCCAGACCATTGGTTGGCTCGTCCAGAAGTACATTTCTGGGATCATGAACAAGAGCGCGTGCAATCGCAACCTTGAGGCGCTCCCCGGTGGAGAAGCCTTCCGTCTTCCGATCGGCAATGGGGCGCATGTCCAGCATCTCCAGCAATTGATCGATCTGTCTCTCCAGCTTGTCGCCGTTCAGCCCATGCAGCCGTCCAAAGTAGCGAATGTTTTCGCGGGTTGTCAACCGCGGATACAGCCCCTGCGCATCCGAGAGAACACCAATGCGAGCTTGAACCTCCAGCGGCGATTCTGTCACGTCAAAACCATCGATTCGCGCCGTACCGCTATCCGGTTTGAGCAGCGTATAGAGCATCCGCAGCGTTGTGCTTTTTCCCGCGCCGTTCGGACCGAGCAGACCGGTGATCTGTCCATCAGACGCGGAAAAGGAAACGTTTTGAACAGCTTGTACCTTGCCAAATGATTTGGAGAGCCCATGCACTTCGATCATTGGAAATCCTTCTTTTAAGGTTGAGGCCCGCTAAAGTCTACAAAGAATGGAGGGGGTTCAACTGTTTCTACACAGTCAGTCTCCAGGTTTGCAATGGATGCTTCATCGATAAACTGATCCATAATCCTGGCGGCACATTGCGAACTTGAATTGCCGTGACCCATCTCATCGAAAATCAAGTGAACATCATTATCGAGGGATTGGGCAAGCTGCTCGGCATGCCAGGGAGGTGTGATCGGATCTGCTTCTCCCGATAACATCAGCACCGGCACATCTGAGGAAACAGGGGCGTGTATCACTTCCGGAGGTTCGCGCTGCGGCCACGCTTCGCATACTTCCCGAAATGTCTTCGCACTGACTGCAAAGAGATCTTCTTCACTTTGCTGATCGATTGTTTCGGCGGGAAGCAATGGAGCATCCTCGGTACAGGCGACGGCATAAAACATCCCCTCATAAATACCGGCGTCCGCCAGGTAGGATTGTGTGACCAAAGGCGCGTAATTCTCCTCTGCGTATGCCTGGTGGATCGCCAGAGGCAGCATAGCAACCAGATCGGGAACATACAGAGTGTTGAAAATAATATTTGCGAAGCTGTCTTTCGTGAGCGTTAATGCAAGGGGCTTCCCCGTAACCGGATGTGCGATCGACACCTGCACGGGTGTTTCTTCTGCTCTTTGCAGCAAGCCATCGAATTCCTGTCTCAGGTTTGGGAAGGTGGTATTACAGCTTTCTTCTGTCTCGCAGCGTGCAAAGAAAAGTTCCAGCGCCTGCTGACCATCCCGGGCGGCATCTTCATAGATAATGAAACCGGGGTCCACCACGGCATCCAGCACGATGCTCCTGACCCGATCCGGAAACAGTTTGAGATAGACCAGCGCGGCGCGCGTACCATACGACGCGCCATACAGGTTGATCGATGGATATCCAAGAGCAGAGCGCACACGGTCCAGATCCTGCATCGCAATGTTGGTTGTGTAAAAGCGCAGGTCGGCGTCTAATTTCTCAGGACACTCCTTCAACAGGCGAATTGCCTCCTCCTCTTGCAATGTTTCGTCCTCGGGGTCCAGGCAGCGCAGCGGGTTGGACATACCCGTCCCGCGCTGATCCACCAGGACGATATCACGTGTCTCGTGAATCCTGAAGAGCGTGTTGTACATGGCGGGAAACGCTTCGGTAATCGCCTGCCCGGGTCCGCCCGCCAGGATAAACAACGGATCCGGTTCGGGGCTGCGTGCAATGGCTGGCACGACCGCAATTTGGAGCGAGATCATCCTGCTTTGCGGATCGGAGGGATCCTCGGCAACCATCAGGGAGCCGCATCGGGCATCCACAGGATCATTGACTCCTGGCGAGGAGAGAATACAATCGCTGAGGGGAACGCTCTCCGGATCTGTTGAGGAGTCAGCTCCGGATGTGCAAGCAGGCAGAATGATCGTCAGGAGCAAAAGAAACAGCAGGACGTTTCGCATCCTATTAACCTTTTTAGAAAATGGATTTGTGCTTCCTTCTAATTTTCCCACGTTTTAGACCGTTCGGCAGTAGATTAATTGATCTACGTTTCCCCCAACCCAGGATGCTGGAGCTTCATTTATCCGTCGCCAAGAGATTTCAAACGTTCCAGCCTGGCAGGTTCCTTCTCAACCAGCCATGGATCCGCGCTCAAAAGTACACAGGCAGTGGAAAAATACGGGCGCGCCTCCTCTGCCCGGTTCAGCGCCAGCAGGCATTCACCGATCTCCTCAAAAACAAAGCCATCCGTTTCGCCATCTGCTGCCCATTCTTCTTCCAAAGCCAGTTGCCGGGAGAGTGCCTCCTCGAAGCGGTTCAGCGATCGCAACGTACGCGCCACACACCAGGAGGCGATGCGCAGTTCAGGCAGGCGCCCCATGGATCTTTGCCATGTTTCCGCTTTTTGGAACGTTTCGAGCGCTGCCTCGAATTCACCCATCTCGTGGTAGGACCAGCCTGTATTGTTGTACAGCGAGCCAAGCCAGTTACGCGCTCGTTCCTGCCTTGACCTCTCGGCATGTTGAATGGCTTGCAGGTTCAGAGCAAGGCTTTGACCGGGCGGCGCAACGATCGCCAGCATATGGAGTGCGTCAACCGCGTAGAAATCCTCGTTCAATTGCGTTGCCATGTCTGCTGCCTGGTCAAAAAGGGGACGCGCCTCCTCCGGCTTGCCTGATGAGTTGAGCACCCTGCCGCGCTCCAGAAGGTAGCGAACCTTCGGGCGTGAACCCGTATCTGCCAAACGTCTTTGCACTTGATCGAGTGTCTTGTGCGCCTGCTCGAATTTGCGTTGAAGCCCCTGCGCCCGGGCGATCTGCGTGAGCAGCTCCAAAAAGGCAGGGTCCGCCTCTGGCACTTGTAAAAGGACTTCACGGAATCTTGCTTCCGTCTGGTCGGGATGGGAGTAGTCCCAGAGCGCATCGATATCAGGAGGATTCGGGAACGACATGCTGCACCTCCTCCGTTGCCTTGTTTTCCATTCCCATCACGTCCGAGGAAAAGAAGCCGAAAATTCCCATGAGGGTACAGGAAATTCCCGCGACCAGAAACCAGAGCTGAATTCCGAACGCATCGGCAAAGGGACCGGCAATCATCAGGGCAATCGGGGAGACGAGCATCGCCGCGCTGAGGATGAAGGCAAAGACCCTGCCCTGCATTTCAGGCACGATGGCAGCCTGTAACGTTGCTCCGAAGGAGCCGTTGATGATCGGCAGGAGCAGTCCGACTGCTGAATTTGCCAGCAGCCCCACCCAGAACAGATCCGCCGGGACAATGCCAACAACGACCGTGCTCAAGCCCGAGAGGATCAACCCGACTTGAGCAGTGACGATCTTCCTTTTGAAGCCACCCCACACACCGAGGACGAGCCCGCCGAGAACCGTACCGGCGGCGAAAGAGGACAACCACCAGCCCAACTGCGCTGCCCCACCGTGAAAATGATTGGTGATCAGCAGCGGAGTCAGCGGCTCGGTGGCGCTGAAAAAGAAATTGATCACCATCACCAGACCCAGCAAAATGACCAGGCCGCGCCAGGTGATGATATAGCGGAACCCGGCAGCAAAGTCATGCCAGAACGTGGAGGGCGCTGCCAATCCACGCGCAGGCTGGGGAATCTGAATGAACAACAGGATCAGCACGGCAAGCAATGCCGTGCCTACATCGATGCCAAGGATTCCCTGCATGGGCATAACGGAAAGAAAATACGCCCCCAGCGGCGCGGAGATGATATTCAGCCCGCCGTACAAAGCCTGATTAAATCCCTGGACGCGTGCCAGTTGCTCCTTTGGGACGAGCAGCACCACCGAGGCGCCGAATGCAGATTGATGAAAGCCTCCGGCAACCGCGCGAATGAACAGAGCAACGTAGATGTGCCAGACCTGGATCGAACCGGAGGTAAACAGAAGCGCAAGGATAAGTGTTGCAACAGCCACGGTCGAATCCGCGGCGATGAGGATCAGGCGGCGGTTGCCGCGATCCACCCAGGTGCCGATGAACGGCGAGAGCAGGACCTGCGGCAGCAATCCCATCATCGAGGCAATGGCAAGGGTGGTAGCGGAGTTTGTGGCTTGCGTAAGGTACCAGATGATGGCAAATTGTACGAGCTGACTGCCAAGTAGTGAGAGCGCCTGCCCGATCCACAGCGTAAAAAAACGGACTGCCCAATTCTCATTTAAAGTTTGCATAGTCGAATGGATGCCTTTACTGGCAATTGCTTACACATGTCCATGTGGTACGGTCCCATTCCCAGGTGTCATCGAGGGCTTTCCCGCCAGGACGGTCGACGCCGCCGAATAAGACAAATCTGTCACGAGTCGGATCATAAGTGACATTGTTCCCGCTCCGGACCGGTGTATTCGATGTGGGGATCTCGTTCCATTGTATGCCATCCCACGCCCAAACGTCGCCGAGGAAGGTATCACTGCCGCTGCCAATCAGGAGGACGGTTTCAGTCACAGGGTCATACACGAAGCCAGCATGAGTACGGTGACCGGGAGTCGGTCCATCAACGAGGATCTCGCGCCAGGAGCTTCCATTCCACGCCCAGAGGTCGTCGTAATCAATTGCGTCTCCGCTGGGATCTGCAAAATGCCCGCTATACAGCAATACCTCCTGTCGGACAGAATCATAAACCATGCCTCCCGGAAAACGGGGTGCGGGTCCTGACTCGCTGGCAATCGTCCAGCTCTGACCATTCCACTCCCATGTATCTCCATGAATTTGCATACTGGAATCAGAGCCGCCAAAGAGAATCGTTTTTTCGCGGGCGGCATCATACGCCATCAATGCACCTTCGCGCCCGCCGGGACCAGTGGCTGTAAATCGCGTCCACGTCTGCCCATCCCATTCCCAGGTCTCGTCGAAGTTTGTTCCGTTTTGAAGTCCACCATGAATGACGAGTACATCCCGCACAGGGTCATAAGCAACAGCGGGCCAGTTACGCCAGGTGGGCGCATCCGAGTCGCCGCGTAGCAGCGACCACTGAATGCCGTCCCAACCCCAAAGCTCCAGCGGATCATCCGCGGGCTTGCCTCGTTCAGGACCGCCGTTCACCAGGATCACCTGTTCGAGTTCATCGTGATAGAAGACAAAGGTCCATTGACCCGCTTCGAGAGCAGGATTGTTCATCGCGGTGGGAGGAACAGGAGTCGGCTGCGCGAGAACTGTTACCGTCGCCGGGATGGAAGTCGGTGATGCAGATGGCGGAGAGGTACAACCGATCACCGTAAACATCATTCCAAAGAGGAAAATATAGTTAGCGTAGTGCATAGGCAGTACCCGGAAATGAAACAACATAGAGAGTCGCGTCTCCTATTGCAGGCGCCGTGAGCAAGCGTCCATCCGCCTCGAAGCGCCACAGCTCCTCACCCGTCTCCGCATCGATAGCATA
Source organism: Anaerolineales bacterium (assembly GCA_025938055.1). The sequence continues at coordinate 9,514 of JAICQC010000130.1, forward strand.
CAGCGGGCGCGGACCGTCGCGGTTGTCGTGATTCCCAACCGCGAGATAAACGACATCACCGACCAGGACAGGATCGGTGGTTACCCAATCTTCAGTCTCGAAGGTCCAGCGCAGTTCACCCGTTTGCGAGTCGAGGGCAAATAACGTGTTGAGACGATTCCCAAAGAAGACCATGCCGCCGCCAACAGCCGGAGCCGGCCAGCCATCATCACGCGCGTCGAACGACCACAGCACATCGCCTGTTTTAGAGTCAAGCGCGTAGAAGGAATTGTCATCATTTCCAGCGTACACGACTCCATCACGTACCGCATGTGGACCCCAGAATTCACCGACGGATTTTTGCCAGATAACCTCACCGGTTTCAGCATTGAGCGCATATAAGTTTGCGCCGCCGCTGACGAAGACGACACCATCTTCCCATGCAGGTGGAGATACGATCCAGCCATCGGTCTCGAACTGCCAGCGGATTTCCTGTGTACCAGTATCAATCGCGTACAACGTCCCTGCCTGGCTTCCTACAAAGACGGTTTCCTCAACAACCAGAGGCGCTGTCCAGATGCCTGCATCCAGCGAGAGCGACCACACTTCATCTCCCGTTTCAATATCCAGTGCATATAGATTCCCGTTCTCATTGCCAATGTAAATAACATCTTCCACAATGGCGGGAGAGGAAAACAGATCGCCCGAGGCTCTGAACGCCCATTTTTCCTCCCCACTTCCTGCATCCAGCGCTACGAAACGCGCTTGCACAGTAGGAACAAGCAGAGTGTTCCCGACCAACACCGGCGCGCCATGGACAGATCGACCTACCGAATGCTGCCAGAGTACATCCACTGGTGCTTCGACTACAGGCATATCGAAATTGCCTGTGCGACCCCGGTCGCCACGATAGAGAAATGAATTCTCCACTGGGAGCAATGGCGCAGAGCTTATCTCTGTCGCTACGGCGGTAGGGCTTACCGCAACTTCCTGACTACACGCAGGCAAGAGGATGGAGATGAGCAACGGCAGAATCCATTTCATGTTCAACTACTGTCCGTTGTCGTCAATTCCTCTAAGCGATCGACCATTTGCGCCAGTACCTCAAAGGTCTCCTCCACCGGCTGCGGCGTGGACATATCCACGCCCGCCAACTTGAGCGCCTCGAGCGGATAGACCGAACTCCCTGCACTGAGAAAACGCAGATAGTTCTCCGCTGCATTGGACGCGCCAGAGAGCACACGCCGCGACAAGGCATGCGCGCCCGAGATGCCCGTGGAATACTGATAAACGTAATAATCCTGATACAGGTGACCGAA
>JAICQC010000269.1 GCA_025938055.1 Anaerolineales bacterium
ACGCTGGTCAATGCGATTGCCTGTCAGCAGATCACCCTCACCGTAGGCATACGCCTGCTCAACCGTCTGACAGAAGCTTGTGGATTAACCATCGAAACAGAAAAGGGTTCTTTTCATGCTTTTCCACGCCCGCAGCAATTGGCAAATATGGATATTGAAAAATTGCGTGAGATGGGATTCAGCTATCGCAAGGCCCGCTATCTGACGGATCTCGCACAGGCAGTGATCGAAGGGCAATTTGATTTGGAAGAAATCGAGAAGCTGGATGATCAGAAGGCGGTCAACCGCCTATGTACTCTGAAAGGTGTGGGACGCTGGACGGCAGAGTATTTCCTGCTGCGTGGGCTGGGACGGACACACATCTTCCCGGGGGACGATGTCGGTGCCCGCAACCATCTGCAGCGCTGGTTACGGTTGTCCGAGCCGATGAACTACGATGAGGTGCATAAGTCATTGAGGCAGTGGGATGCCTATGGCGGTTTGATCTATTTTCATTTGCTGCTCAAGAGTTTGACAGAGAAAGGAATCATCAAGAAGTGAAAAAAGCAACCGTTGTGAAGCTCAAGCGTGTTTATGAGGGAATTGGAAGAAGCGACGGCGCCCGTTATTTGGTCGAGCGGTTATGGCCGCGTGGGATAAAAAAAGTGAATCTGAAGATGGATACCTGGTTGAAAGATGCTGCTCCCAGCAGTGAATTGAGACGTTGGTTTGGGCATGACCCGGCGAAGTGGGAGGAGTTTCAACACCGTTATCGGGCTGAACTGGACGAGAATACTGGCGCATGGAAGCCGTTGCTGGAAGCAGCGAGGCAGGGTAATGTCACCCTGCTGTACTCTGCCCGCGACACGGAGCACAATAATGCCATTGTACTCAAGGCTTATCTTGAGGAGCGCCTGGCGGGCTGAGGAGAAAAGAAATTTATACCACGCGTTACGTAGTCCCGTAAGAGCAAAAAGTATATGCTCGCCCAATCTACGATTTTTGAATGGAGTAAGGAGTTTCTAGGATAAAATCAGTTCAGGAAAGCTTTATTACCAGGCAACAGGTCTTCAAACCTCAAGAGAGTGTTCAGGCAAAGATTGAACCTCTTTCGAATGTCAATGCGTGAGGAATCTTACATAGCGTATGGCGAAAAAGGATCGTGATGAAATGCGCCTGCTTGAGAGCCTCGCAGCCTCACAAGAGCGGGAAGCAAAACTGCAAAGGGCTTATGACGAGTTGGAAGCTCGCTTCTTGGAGAGAACAGAAGAACTACAGAGAGCCAACGAAGCCTTACAAGAGAGTGAACAGCGCTTCAGGGTTGCGTTGATTGGCACACCGATCATTGTGTTCAACCAGGACCTTGATCTGCGCTATACCTGGATATACAACGCTCACAGTTACGCACATCAGCCCGTGATTGGTAAAACCGATGCTGATTTGTTCTCCGCTGAAGATGCCGCGCGTCTGACTGCCTTGAAACGGAGAGTCATGGCGGCAGGATTATTGACACGAGAAGAAGTATCGGTGACAGTCGATGAAAGAATGAATTTCTACGATATGACTCTGGATCCCCTGTTTGATGCAGATGGCGCTGTTGCAGGCTTGACTTGTGCAGCCACAGATATTACGGACCGCAAGCAAATTTACGATCAGATGCAGCGTAGATTATCTGAGAGTGAAAGCATCCAGAGGATCGCCAAGGGCTTGCTGCAAAGAATTGGTCTTGACGAGGTATTGCAAATTATTTGTGCTGAGGCCATGCAGTTGACTGGTGCGACAGGAAGCGCAGTTTTGCTCCTCGAGGAAGATGGGTGGTTGAGGGTGACCAAAACTGCGGGTTCACCAACGTATTCACAAAACCGTCTGCCGATTGATGGATCATTTGCGGGTCGCGCCTTCCAGACCAGAGACCATGTGTGGGTACATCTTCAACATAGCGAATCCAATGATGATGCCGAGCAATTGCAGAGCTACCCGTGGATTAAGGGCCTTATTTCTCTGTTAGTCGTTCCCTTAAAGGTAGATACGAAAGTAATCGGGATACTCAATATCCTGAATAAACCAGGTGAACTTACCCAGGAAGATATGCGGATTATCGATCTGTTCGCAGATCAAGCTGCTATTATCATTGAGCATATCCGCTTACAATACCAGGCTGAGCAACTAGCAGTGCTGGAAGAACGTCAGCGCCTGGCGCGTGAGTTACATGATTCCGTCACGCAGGCGCTTTATAGTGTCACACTGTATGCCGATGCAGCTCGCATGGCATTTTCGGCGCAAAAGTGGGAGGCTCTGGAGACAAATCTACAAGAAGTGCGGAATATGTCTCGAGAAGCAATGTATGATATGCGGTTATTGGTTTTCGAACTGCGTCCCTTTATGCTGGAGACTGAGGGATTGGCTTCCGCGTTGCGGGCCAGGTTGGCTGCGGTAGAAGGTCGTTCAGGGCTGAAAACCGAGGTTCTCGTGGAAGAGGAAAGACGTTTACCAATTAAGATTGAAGAAGAGTTGTACCGCATAGCTCAAGAGGCATTAAACAACGTAGTTAAGCATGCCGAGGCAACACAGGTTCAGATCCGGCTTAAATATAAAGAAAATATCGTCTCGCTGGAAATGTTTGATGATGGAAAGGGTTTTGAACTGGCGGCGGTTAGCCAAAGCGGTGGATTCGGGCTGCAGGGAATCCAGGAGAGGGTGCAACAGTTAGGCGGTACTTGGAAAATCGAGAGTGCCCCGCATAGAGGCACACGTTTGAAAATAAGGATTCCCCTCGAATGAATGGGCCGGGAGGCGACGAATATGAGTAAGGCACCAATTACATTATTGGTTGTGGACGATCAAACGATCGTGCGAAAAGGCATACGTGCGCTTTTGGAGCAAGTAGATGATATCAATGTGATCGGTGAAGCTGCTGATGGAGAAGAAGCAGTCGCTCAGGCGAAATTGCTCAATCCCGACGTAATCTTAATGGACTTGATGATGCCAAAAATGGATGGTATTGCCGCTATTCGAGAAATTCAGACTAATAATACTTCCAAACGGATTATTGCTCTCACCAGCTTCGTTACCGAAGATAAGGTTTTTCCGGCAATTAAAGCTGGCGCAATGGGTTATTTATTAAAGGACTCCGAACCCGAAGATCTCATTACCGCTATCCGAAAAGTTAATCGCGGTGAACCATCTTTGCATCCTGTCGTCGCAAAGATGGTTTTAGATGAATTAAGCCAGCCGGTCAAGCAGCCGTTGACGCCCGATCCCCTGACAGGACGGGAAGTCGACATCGTCCGCCTGGTCGCGCAGGGGCTTAGCAACCGTCAAATCGCTGACCAGCTCGTGATCGGAGAGGCAACTGTCCGCACGCATGTAGGCAATGTTCTCAACAAGCTTCACCTGGCGAACCGTGTCCAGGCGACTCTATATGCCCTGCGGGAAGGACTGACCTCTCTGGATGAAATGGACAACCTGAGCAAAGAATAATCATATTTGTCGGATATCCTGTCAAGCGATAGGCCACCAAACGGTGGTCTATTTTTTTTATGGGTCCTGCATGGGCATCTCACGAATCCCCAAAAGCGCGGACACGGAAATCCACACCCTGCTGATGACAGATAAAGCTGGCTTGAGTATTCTTATGAACAAGTGACAAATAACCCATGAGAGTTACAGGTGCAATTATGCAAGTCCATGAATGTATGACGGTCAACCCAATTATTATTTCTCCAAAGACAACTTATGCACAGGCGTCTCGGCTGCTGCGCGTCAAGAAACTGCATGCCTTGCCAGTAGTAGATAAGGAAGGACAATTAGTGGGGATAGTCACGGAAAAGGATTTACTTGATATTTCACCGGTCGCCGTGCTCGGGGTACATACAATCAGCGCTCACTTGAGCGCCATAACGGTAGAAGAAGCGATGACCAGGCGAGTCATCACAGTGCAAGAGGATTGTCCTCTGGAGGACGCGGCACGCATCCTGATAGACAATAAGATTGGGAACCTGCCGGTGATGCGCGGAAATCAGTTGATAGGCGTTATCACAGAGTCAGATATCTTTCGCGCGATGACCGATGCATTTGGGGGGCGTTCAGAAGGACTGCGTATCACGATTCGACTCCTGGAAGACAAGGGGGAACTTGGCGCAGTTACAGATGGAATTGTTCAATTGGGCGGTAAGCTCATTAGCCTCTCCACGTATTGGGGAGGCGATCCCTTCAAGCGAAGAATAACATTGAAGGTGCAAGGGGTAAATCGCGAAGAGTTACTTATGCTGCTGGAATGGACCATCGGGGTTCAGGTGATTGATTGTTGTGACAGCAGTGCCGGATCTCAACCTGGAGCAACCTCTCCTGCGACGAATACAGAAGCGTTTCCTACTCAGAGCCTGGATGTGAAAATCCCCTGGCTCTTGGACTCGAAATGACAAACCAAGGCTCTGATTCGCGCAAAAGCAAGAGGATTCTCATTTGTGATGATGAACCCAGAGCGCGGCAAGCACTCAAGGCGCTATTGCTCACCCGAGAGGTTACCTGTCTCGATGAATCCTCATCAACGATACATGTAGCTGGGGAAGCCCGAGATGGTTCTGAAGCCGTCCAGTTGGTGAGAACGATTCTGCCGGAGGTGGTAGTGATCGACGCTTGCATGCCGGGAGTGGATGGACTGGAAGCAACCCGTTTCATCAAGAAGAATTGGCCCCAGGTAAGGGTTGTCGTTCTGACTATGTATGCTGACCAACGGCAAGCGGCGCTGGATGCCGGAGCGGACACCTTTCTGATGAAAGGATGCCTGGCTGAGACTCTGTTCGAAGCCATCCTGGTCTAGTGGCATTTCTTTGTCCGAGAAGTCAATGCACAATGGCAAAGCAGATGAATAAAGGAGTATATTATGAAGCAACATCGTTATTTAATTGTAGGCGGTGGTTTGACAGGTGATGCGGCTGTACGCGGCATTCGTGAATTGGATACAGAAGGTTCCATTGGCATGATTAGCAGGGAGGTTGACCCTCCTTACACGCGCCCAAATCTTTCGAAGGGATTGTGGAAAGGCCGCCCGATCGAAAAGATTTGGCGCAATACACAGGATCTGGGTGCTGAGCTGTACTTGGGACGAAACGTAACCTACCTTGACCCCTCGAAACGATATCTCCGTGATGAAACGGGAGATGAATTCACGTACGACAAATTGCTGCTGGCTACAGGCGGCTCACCGATTCGCCTGCCTTTTGGCGATGACAATATCATTTATTACCGCGACCTCCAGGATTATCAGCGCTTGCGAGAATGGACCGAACGCGGCGAACGTTTTCTTGTGATTGGCGGCGGCTTTATCGGCTCAGAGATCGCAGCAGCATTAACGATGATCGGGAAGAAAGTTGTCATGGTTTTTCCTGATGAATCCATTGGTGCGAATATTTATCCCCATGATCTATCTTCTTTCCTGAATGACTTCTATCGTGAGAAGGGCGTAGAGGTAATATCCGGTGATGTAGTGACAGGCCTTGAACAAACCGGGGATTGCTCCACAGTCCGCACCAGAAACGGTCGCTCGTTCGAAGTGGATGGCGTTGTAGCCGGAATCGGGATTCGCCCGAACCTTGAACTCGCGCAGCAGGCTGGGCTGCAAGTGGAGAATGGAATCGTCGTCGACGAGCACTTACTGACCTCGGCACCTCATATTTTTGCGGCAGGCGATGTGGCAAAATTCTTCCATTCGGCGCTGGGAAAAGGCGTGCGCGTGGAGCATGAAGACAACGCGCTCTGGATGGGGAAAATAGCCGGTCGAAATATGGCAGGTGCGGATGAGTCCTACACCCACGTGCCAATGTTCTACTCAGACCTGTTCGAATTGGGTTATGAGGCAGTGGGAGAATTAAATAGCAAGCTGAGGACTGTCGCTGATTGGGAGGAACCCTTCAAGAAGGGTGTGGTCTATTACCTGGATGATGATCGTGTGCGCGGCGTGCTGCTGTGGAATGTCTGGAACGCGGTGCCCGAAGCACGTGCCCTGCTCAGTGCAACAGGACCGTTCAAAATAGCTGACCTGCAAGGCAGGTTAGCGAACAAGAATGGCCAGGCTCTATCCCTGGTTCAGCGGGAATCGACCTAATGAAATCCATAAATCTGATTGAAAATTGGGAATTCGATCCAAAAGGGCCTCACGCAGATCCTTTGTATGTCGATAAAAACGGCAGAGCCATCCTTTTCACCCTAAAGCCTGAACAAACGATTCGTGAGCATAATGTCCCAAGTTCACCGTTTTATGTGGTTATTCTCGCCGGACGAGGCATCTTTGCAGGAGGAGATGGCGTCGAGCGAGTCGTCGGTGCAGATACGCTCCTTGTGTTTGAACCCGGCGAACAGCACACAGTCCGCGCCCTGGATAATCTCGTCTTTATCGGTTTTCTGCACGGGGCGCCGGGTGCTCAAGTGTAGCTGA
>JAICQC010000403.1 GCA_025938055.1 Anaerolineales bacterium
AGTCTGCCTGGGCGCCGCGCGAAGAAAAAGACGATCATGGCATTTATCGTACCTCTGCAATTTACACCTACGGCGAAACCGTACACGTCTTTGTGGACCGCGGTGATTACAAAGGCGTTTTTGCACCGACCTACAAACCAATCCACTATGAAGCCGAATCAACCGGGCTGGCAGCGATCGATCACATGGTCGGCAACGTGCCGCTTGGCAAGATGAATCACTGGGTCAATTTCTATCACCAGGTGATGGGCTTCCGCCAGTTACTGCATTTCGACGATAAAGACATCTCTACGGAATATTCAGCCCTCATGTCCAAGGTGATGCAGAACGGAAATGGACGCGTCAAGTTCCCCATCAACGAACCTGCCGAAGGACGGCGCAAAAGCCAGATCGAGGAATATCTCGATTACTATCTTACGCCGGGTGTACAGCATCTGGCGATTATCACCGGCAATATTCTCGAAACTGTGGAGAAGCTGCGGGGGCGCGGCGTCGAGTTCCTGCGTGTTCCTGATACCTATTACGAGATGCTCCCCGACCGCGTCGGTCAGATCAAGGAGGATATGAAAGCCATCCATGATCTTGGCATCCTGGTGGACCGCGATGACGAGGGCTACCTCCTGCAAATCTTTACCCGCCCCATCCAGGACCGCCCCACCATGTTCATCGAAGTGATCCAGCGCCATGGCTCGCAGGGATTCGGCAAGGGCAACTTCAGAGCCCTGTTCGAGTCGATCGAGGTGGAGCAGGAACGACGAGGGAATTTATAAAGGAATCATGTCATTGCGAGGGCGGTGTCCTTCCGCCCGAAGCAACACCTGCATGATTTGCTCAGCAAATCACACCAGGTACAAGTGTCTCCCGCTTTGCAGAAAAGTCTCATCGAGGAATTTACTTCGTTTAAGTGGAGATTGCTTCGGCGCTAGGCTCCTCGTAACGACATAACAAACATTATGAAATTCGCAACCGTTTCCACACTGCGCGCCTCGTCCCAGCCTGCTCTCGTGGTCGAGGACCGGGTTCATACCCTGCCATACCCTGACATGCACGCGGTCATTGCCGCGGGCCCCGGGAAGGCTGCCAACCGTGCATCGAAAGAGTCACTCTCTCTGGACGAGGTGACATTCCACTCGCCCATTCATCCAACCACCCTGCGCGATGCCTACGCCTTCGAGCAGCATGTCGTCACCGCCAACCGTAACCGCGGGCGCGAGGTACCAGAAGAGTGGTACCAGTTCCCGGTCTTTTACTTCACAAACCCTAACGCGGTGTTCGGGCACGAAGACGTTATTCCCTATCCGCCATACACCAACGCCCTGGATTATGAACTCGAGATCGCGGCGGTCATCGGCAAAGGCGGCATGAACATCAAGCCCGAAGGCGCGCCTGCCCACATTTTTGGCTACACGATCTTCAATGACTGGTCGGCGCGGGATGTTCAGCGCAAGGAAATGATCGTGGGTTTGGGTCCCGCCAAGGGCAAGGACTTCGCCTCGTCGTTTGGACCGGTCATCATCACGCATGAAGCGCTTGCCGATAGAGCGATGGACCGCCCGGGTGTGTACGACCTGACGATGACAGCCAGGATCAACGGGAAGGAATTCTCCCGGGGCAACTTCAAGGACATTCACTGGTCATTCGGCGAGATCATCGCCCGCGCTTCCGAGTCCGTGATGCTGCATCCCGGCGATGTGATTGGCTCGGGCACGGTGGGCACGGGCTGCCTGCTCGAGCTGACAAAGTTCCAGGGTCCCTGGCTGAATCACGGCGATGTGGTCGAACTGGAGATCGAAAGGATCGGCGTGCTGCGAAATACGGTTGCGTAGTGCAATAGCCTTGCGAAGGCGTGCCTTCGCAAGGCTAACTGACCAAAAGAGATGACATGAAAAAGCAAACCTTGCTTGCGATGTTTGGGGCGGTGACGATCATGCTAGGTTGCACACAGAGGGCGGGAACACCGACGCCGCAGGTCCCGGTTGATGAAGTTGGGACCGTCGTCGCGTCCACGATGCTGGCGTACACCGCTTCCCCCACTGGAAGCGTTTCAACGCCCGCCTCAACCCAGAGGGAAGGGATTCCCGTCTCGTTTGAAACTGTTTCGTTTGTTATTCCAGACGGACTGGCAGGCGGCGCCAATGAAGACAGGATGACGGCTGTAGAAACCAACAGCAACGCACCCTGGGAAATTGCTCCCACGCATTGGAGGGTCACCTTATCAGACTACACACTGGAAGGCAAATTCCATGAGCCGAGGCTCTATCTGTATCCCGCAGCTGAATATGCACAGGTGAATCCCTTTGCAGCAGAACAAATAGAGAATACCAGGCGAATTCTTGCTGGCTCCACGATCTTGCAAGAAACCCTGCCAAGAGTTCCGTGGTTCAATGCCGAGCTGTTGATCGCGGCGCACATACAGGTGATATCCTTTCAAAACGGCAGCGGAGTCCGTGCATTGACACAATACGCTCAGTACGCCGCGCCGATCAACAATCGCGAGCTGTTCTATCACTTCGAAGGTCTAACGAGAGATGGCGCGTACTACCTGGTCGCCATTCTCCCCATTACGGCGCCCATTCTTGCAGACGATGAAAAACCAGAAGCCTCCGTCCCGGAAGGAGGCGCTCCGATCCCGGCAGACGTTGGGATCACGGACACGTACTATATTTCTGTCACCGAGAGGCTGAATTCACTGGCTCCCGATGCATATCATCCATCGATCAACGAGTTGGATGCTCTGATTCAGTCCGTTCTTGTGACACCCCCCTAGGAGGTAGCATGCCTGTTTACCATAAACTTGGACAAGTTCCCCACAAACGCCACACCCAGTTCCGTAAACCCGACGGAGGACTCTATCGAGAAGAAGTGATGGGACTGGAAGGATTCTCGTCGCTGGCTTCGATCCTGTATCACAACTTCCTGCCGCCGCGCGTCAAGCACGTGGAGGACCTTGGCTCCCGTCAGCCCGAAACCGTGGACTTCGGTCCGATCCGTCACCGCGCATTTCGCACTGCCGACGCACCGCTGGGAACAGATCCCGTTTCGGCGCGCATCCCCCTGCTTGCCAACCGGGATGTGATCCTGGGCGTCTCGCGCGCCTCGCAGAGCATGGACTATTTCTATCGCAACGCACAAGCCTACGAGACCTGGTGGGTGCACGAAGGCAGCGGAACGTTGAAGTCGCAGTTTGGAAATTTAAAGTTCCGCAAAGGCGATTACATTGTGATCCCTTTTGGCACCACCTGGCAGCTGCGTCTGGATAACGGTGAAGCGCGCTTCTTTACAATTGAAAACCCCTCGCAGATCGAGCCGCCCAAACGTTATCGGAACGAGTTCGGACAGATGCTCGAGCATGCACCCTATTCCGAGCGCGACATCCGCCTGCCGGAAGAACTCGAGACCCACACCGAGCGCGGCGATTTCGAGGTGCGCATAAAAGTGCGTGACCGTCTCAGCAAACATATCCTGGATTATCATCCCTTCGACGTGGTGGGCTGGGACGGTTATCTCTACCCGTGGATCTTTAACATCGAGGACTTCGAACCGATCACGGGACGCGTCCACCAGCCGCCGCCGGTGCATCAAACCTTCCAGGCGCACAACTTCGTCGTATGCTCGTTCGTGCCGCGCCTGTTCGACTACCATCCCGAGGGAATCCCCGCGCCGTACAATCACTCCAATGTCAACTCTGACGAGATCATTTACTATGCAGAAGGTGATTTCATGTCGCGCAAGGGGATTGACCGCTATGATATCAGCATGCACCCCTACGGCTTGCCACACGGTCCACAGCCTGGAATGACGGAGGCTTCCATTGGCAAGAAAGAAACCAGGGAACTCGCTGTCATGGTAGACACGTTCTATCCACTGAACCTGACAAGCCAGGCGCTGGAATACGAAAAGCCGGAATATATGTCCACGTGGCTGGAGGGGACGGGCGAGTAACGGCGAGCAACTCACTACCGGGAGCCGCGCCTTGCACTTACTTAAATCGCCCGGGCGGATATACAATAGAGGAAAATCAAACGGCGGGCTCATCGCCCGCCGTTTCGCGGAGACATACAATGAATCTATCAACATCTCACATCAAAAATCCAACATTCAAGAAGATCGCTCAAAGAATTATTTCAGAAATGAAACGCCTGCAGGTGCCTGGCGTGGCAATCGGGATTTTACATGAAGGGAAGGAATATGCTGAAGGCTTTGGCATGACCAATGTGGAACACCCTCTGCCTGTTACGGCAGATACTCTTTTTCAGACCGGTTCCATAAGCAAGACCTTCACTGGCACGATGCTGA
>JAICQC010000219.1 GCA_025938055.1 Anaerolineales bacterium
CCGTCGAGCCGGCGCGCACGCCCAGCTTCCCATGAATGTCGCCGCGGGTCACACCGGGGGAGTGCAGGTCAACAATGAAGCAGGATAGTCCTTCGGAAGGCTTCCGTGAGGACGGATTCGTTTTGACGGTGACCAGTGCGAAATCCGCCAGAGAGGCGAGCGAGATCCACATCTTTTCGCCATTGATGATGTAGGCATCGCCATCCTGTTTGGCAGAAGTCCGCATCGCCGCCACGTCCGATCCCATGCCCGGCTCGGTGAACACGCCGCACCCGATCTTTTCGCCCGATGCCAGCGGCACGAGGAACTTCTGTTTCTGCTCTGCGGTCCCCCACTGGAAGACTGTCATGGCGCACAGTCCCGTATGCACAGACATCACCACTCGCAGGGAGGTGTCTATCGCCTCGAGCTCCTCACAAGCCAGCCCCCAGGCGATGTAATCCATCCCCGCCCCGCCGTACCGGACTGGGAACGGCAGCCCGAGGATGCCAAGCTCGCCCATCCGTTTCAGGGCAAAAGGAACCGGCTCCTGCTTGCGGTCATATTCCTTTATGACCGGCGCGATCTCCTTTTGAGCAAAGTCGCGCACCATTTTTTGTGTCATTTGATGTTCAGGGGATAGAGAGAAATCCATGAAATTTCCTCAGTGAAAATTTTCTCTAATTATACCTTTGTGTTTAAATAAAAAGCCCGATGCCATTACGCCATATGGCGTGGCACCGGGCTAGTGGCGTTGGGCGTCACAGGTCATTACTTTTCCTCGACACCCATGTTGCTCAACTCATCCGAATTTATGTTCGAGATGAGCAGGTCCGCGCCTGCGAGGGCGACGAACAGGAGCAAGAGGATAGATGCAACAATGACAAGCATGACATCCTCCTTTCTTTATATACCTATTAACGTAAATTTCTTCCTTAAGTTGTATCCCCTAACAGTACTGAAATGAGTCTGAAATGAAGCCGATCGCTCTGTCTCATGATTCTATTCCATGACGAAATCATTCACGTTTTGTTCCTCACCTGGAATCGTTAAACCTTACAATCTTGCAAAGGAGGTCAAAGTCAATTGTTGGATGCGCGCTCTGTGTCATCTCAACAAAGGCTGACAATGAACCACTGTGTAGAGAATGCAAATAGCCTGCTGCAAAATCCTGTTCAGGTTGACAAAACTGTGAAAGTAGATACAATACAGTCCGCAGAAAAAAGCCGAAGTGGCGGAATTGGCAGACGCGCTACGTTCAGGGCGTAGTGAGGGTTCCCTCATGTGGGTTCAAGTCCCACCTTCGGCACCAAGAAAAACAAAACTCGCCGCGCGGCGAGTTTTTTGTTGGTATCACTACAAACATCCCCTCCTGACTTCTTGAAAAGAGTCCACCAGCAATTGCATCTGCCGGACCGCACAGGTGTTTCTGCGAGTATTTACGGATCGCCTAAGATTTGTGTGAAATCTTGTAAATTAGCGGGAAAATAGCTGTTCACGAGGCTTTGCAGAAGTCCAACCAGAGGGCGGGGAGATGGTATAATAAGGGTAAATCAGGCACGTCCTTCATTAGTTAAGACGCGGAGTCACAGAAACTCGTCCTTCGTGTCTTTTTTATGCCAATACCCCTTCTGACAAAGTGCCGCGTGTTGACTAAACCAAAAGTTTAGTAATTTATCAGACAAGCGGTAAGAGAAAGCTATGGCTGAAGAAAATATTCAAATCAATAATAACGGTAACGTCCAGCAAGTAGATATCGATTCCCAAATGCGGGAAGCATATCTCGATTACGCCATGAGCGTGATCGTGGCGCGTGCCCTCCCAGACGCCCGCGATGGGCTCAAGCCCGTCCACCGCCGCATCCTGTATGCGATGCAGGAGCTGGGGCTCCGCTCGAATACCGCCTACAAAAAATCTGCACGTATTGTGGGTGAAGTGCTCGGTAAGTTCCACCCCCATGGCGACTCGGCGGTCTACGAGACCATGGCGCGCATGGCGCAGGATTTCTCCATGCGTTACCCGCTTGTGGATGGGCAGGGCAATTTCGGTTCTGTGGATGGCGACGCGCCCGCCGCGATGCGTTATACCGAAGCCCGCCTACACCGGTTAGCCGAAGAGCTGCTCGCCGATATCGACAAGGATACCGTCGACTTTGGTCCCAACTTTGATGACTCACTCCAAGAACCGCTCGTCCTGCCCGCCCGTGTGCCCAATATGCTGCTCAACGGCACGGCAGGCATCGCCGTTGGCATGGCGACCAACATCCCGCCCCACAACCTGCGCGAACTGACGGATGCGATCATCTTCCTGATCGACAACTATGGCACCATGGATGACATCCCCCTGAACGAGCTGATGCAGCGCATCCCGGGACCGGACTTCCCGACCGGCGGCATTATTGTCGGGCGTGATGGCATCGAATCAGCCTATGGCACGGGCAAGGGACGCCTGGTGGTGCGCGGCGTGGCGCACATTGAAGAGGGGAAGAGCGGCAGGCATGAGATCATCATTACTGAGATTCCCTATCAGGTGAACAAGTCCACTCTGATCGAGCGTATCGCGGAGCTGGTGCGCGAAGATAAGATCGACCAAATCTCCGACCTGCGCGATGAATCGGATCAGCGGGGCATGAGCATCGTGATCGAACTGAAGCGCGGTGCACAGCCGAAAAAAGTCCTCAACCAGCTTTATAAATATACGGCACTGCAATCCACGTTCGGCGTGCAATTGCTCGCTCTGGTGGACGGCGAGCCGCGTACCCTGCCCTTAAAGCGTTCGTTGCAGATTTTCATCGAACATCGTCAGACGGTGATTGTCCGGCGCACCAATTTCGAACTGAAGAAAGCACGCGCCCGTCAGCACATCCTGGACGGATATCTGATCGCGCTCGCGAACCTCGACGCGGTCATCAAAACGATCCGTGAGTCGCAGGATGCCGATGTAGCCAAGGCGAACCTGGTCACCCGCTTCAAGCTGAGCGAGATCCAGGCGCAGGCAATTCTGGATATGCAGTTGCGCCGACTGGCTGCACTCGAGCGCTGGAAGATCGAAGAGGAACACAAGCAGGTCACCGAGCAGATCGCTCACCTGGAAGATCTGCTTGCCAGTCCCAAGAAGATCCTGGCGCTTATTCAGGATGACATGCGCGACCTCGCCGAAAAATATGGCGACGACCGCCGCACCCGCATCGCCGCCGATGCCACGGAATCACTGAGCGAAGCGGACCTGGTGCAGGATGAGGCAGTCCTCATCAGCCTCACCGAACGCGGCTACGTGAAGCGCGTGGCAGCTTCGGCGTTCCGTTCGCAGAGCCGCGGCGGACGCGGCGTGATGGGCCACACCACCAAGGATGAAGACACCGTGGTTTCGCTCATTCCGGCTCGCAGCCTGGACACAATGCTGTTCTTTTCGGACCGAGGCAAGGTCTATTCTGAGAAGGTGTACCAGATCCCGGATGCTGACCGCACGGCGAAGGGCATTCCCCTGGTCAACGTGCTGGCGCTGGACCCGAACGAACGCATCACTGCTGCTATCGCCGTATCCAATTTTTCCGCACACGGCTATTGTGTTCTTTCGACGATTCGCGGCAAGGTCAAGCGGGTAGTCATGGAGGAATTCGCCTCGGTCCGCCCATCAGGCTTGATTGCCATGTCTCTCGATGAGGGTGACAAGCTGAGCTGGGCTCGCCTGACGAGCGGCAACGACGAGGTGATCTTCGTGACAGAGCACGGGCAGGCGCTGCGCTTCAACGAAAGCAAGATCCGCGCCATGGGGCGGCAGGCTGCGGGTGTGCAAGCGATCCGGCTCCTGAACGGCGACTGCGTCACAAGCATGGACGTGGTCGAGAAGGATGGCTCGCTGCTGGTGATCACGAGCAATGGTTTTGGCAAACAGACCCCGCTGAGTGCCTATTCTCCAAAGGGCCGCGCCACAAACGGCATTTCCACGATCGACCAGAAGGCTCTGGATGACATTGGCAAGATCGTTGCTGCACGCGTGATCCAGAAAGCCGACGATCTGACCATTATCACGTCCAATGGTGTCGCCATCCGTATCAAGGTCAAGGATGTCCGGCAGGCGGGACGTTCCACCCGGGGCGTGCATCTCATCAAGCCACAGCCGGGCGACAGTGTGGCATCGGTGGCGCGCATCGCTGCCGAGGATCTGAAAAAGGCGGGTGCGCAGCTTAACGGTGAGGAAAAGACCGAAGAGCCGCAGCCTCAACTGATGTAAATGAAAAGTGGATGGCAACTTGCCATCCACTTATTTTACAAATTAAGAGAGCGTCCTGGTGACGCTCTTTCCTTCATTAAAACAGAGCCATTTTCTCCAGTACGAACATTGCCAGCGTACCGACGATGCAAACCGTGAACATGAGCATAACGGAGATCAGGAACCGCTGCTGCGCGGTCATCCCGAGAAAGCGCCCACTGCGGGCAGCGCGACGACGTTTGGGAGCGGGTTTCGCGACGGGTTCCTTGTAAAGCTCGTTTGGTTCTTCTTCGTAGAAGGATGATTCGGCAGAATCGCGTAGATTATCAAACATTTTCACCTCGTTGCGGGCAAAGTATATCATGCCTGTGGGCGTAAGCGCACATCCCCAAATCGTACTGTTAGCGATTCCCCTGATTCATCGTTCAGCCTCAGGCTCCCATCGGATTCCAGCCCAAGCAGCTTGCCAGTGAGGGTGGTTCCATCAGTCTGCTCCACCTGGACTGGCTCGCCGCGGAAAGCAAGCGCCTTCTCCCAGGATGCGATGAATGAGTCGGAGCCGAGATGAGGGCGGAGAGCAAGAATCCCTGCCAGAATGTCATGCAGCACCTTCTCCCGTTGAACGGCGGGTCCCAGTGAACCTTCCAGGCTGGTGGCAGGGAAGAGCAGCAAATCGTCGGACGGCACGGCACCCTTGAGCACATTGATGCCGATGCCGATCACCACACAATCCACATCCTCGCCGGACCATGTCGATTCGATAAGGATGCCAGCGACCTTGCGCCCATTCAATAATACGTCGTTGGGCCACTTGATCTGCGATACAAGCCCGCGCGTCCGAAACGCATCGGCGATGGCAAGCGCAGCCAGTCCTACCATCCGGGTGAGATGCGGTTTTTCTCCGGCTGTAGGGCGCAGGATCAGGCTAAAGGCAAGAGCCGTTCCTTTTGGCGTGAACCATTTCCGGTCGAGCCTGCCGCGCCCTGCGGTCTGTTCATCGGCGATGACCAGGGAAAGGTCTTTTGCGCCGCCTGTTGCCCAGGCAAGCGCTTCGTTGTTGGTTGAACCAATGGACTCGAAATAACGTATGTCCCCCAACGGAAGCTGCGAGAGAGCCTTCTTAAGATCGTTTTGATTCATAAAAAGCCAAAACTCTGAAAGGTATTAAGCCCATCAGGGTTTATACATCAAGGCAGGACAAACCAGGGATTGATAAAACCACCGTTCTGACGGACTTCAAAGTGCAAATGGGCGCCTTGTGAATTTCCCGTATTTCCCGCGGCTCCAATCCACTGACCTGCACCAACGCTGGCACACAGGCTCACACCAATATTACTTAAGTGGGCGTAGACAGTGGAGTATCCATTTCCATGATCGATCTGGATCACGTTGCCGTAACCATAGTTGTAGCCACCCTGCGCCATCGTCACTACGCCTCCATCCGCTGCATAGACGGATGCGCCTTCGCCTGCGGCAATATCAATGCCGAGGTGACCAGACCAGTAATCATTCCCCGAGAGGGAATGAGCATCGGCGGGCCAGGCAAAGCCTCCGCCTCCTACCGCGCCGCCACCGCAGGTGCTCTGGCTGGTGGAGGAGGTCCCTGATGCGCCGCTGGCGATCGTTGGCACAAGCCACTGCACAAACTCACGTTCGCCGCCGGGCAGCATGACCCATGAGCCGGATTCAATTTCGGGATTGGCAAGGTCAACATCGTTGCCGGGGTAATTGAGAATATCGTCCACAGACGCTTTGAATTCATTGGCAACGCTTTCGAGCGTGTCGTTTTCCTTCCACTGGTAATAGATGCCATCTGTTGGCGGGATTTTGAGGACCATGCCTGGTGCGAGGCTGTGCGGATCGTCCTGCAAAACATCGTAGTTTGCCCACAAAACAGTTTCTGGTTGTACCTTAAAGGCTTCTGCAATAGCAAACACTGAGTCGCCGCGCACCACGCGATATTCTTCGACGTCATAGCGCGGTTTATCCACAGGAACATTGGTCTTGATCTGAATTTCCCGCTCGATGGATGTGAAGATCTCCGGTCGGCCCAACGCGGGCATGGAAATCTCGGGTGATTCCTCTTCTGACTCCGCGGTCGGCACAGGGACAAGTGCCCGCGCCATCGAGGTGGATGCCTTCCACTTGAACGCGCCAAGAACCATGCCAGTCACCAGAATCACGGTGACTGCCCAACTGATGATGCTAAAGCGGTTGGCGTTGAAAAATGATGAGAGTTTTGCCATTCGGGTTTATTTTTGCCAGAGCAGGTGCCGGTCCTGTTGGATCTCAGGCTCACAATGGGTTATGCATCTCTCCCAAGATTCTCAAGGAACTCCTGATTGTTGCGGGCGCGGTCCAGGCGGGTGACAATAGCTTCGGTCGCGACCGATTGATCCATGCCTGCACCTGCTGGTTGCGGCGAGATCATCTGGGTATACATGCGGCGCATGAGCCAGACACGCTGCAGCAGATCGGGACCCAGCAAAAGGTCTTCACGGCGCGTGGACGAACGTTCGATATCCACAGCGGGGAAGATGCGGCGCTCCTGCAATTTGCGAGAGAGATGTAATTCCATGTTGCCTGTGCCTTTGAACTCCTCGAAGACCACGTCGTCGAGTTGTGAGCCCGTATCCACAAGGCAGGTTGCGATGATGGTCAAGGAACCGCCTTCTTCGATATTGCGCGCGGCGCCGAAGAAGCGTTTCGGTGGATACAGCGCGGAGGGATCCATACCGCCCGAGAGCGTGCGCCCGGAGGGATTTACCACCAGGTTGTAAGCACGCGCCAGACGGGTGATCGAGTCCATTAAGATTACCACGTGGCGTCCGATTTCCACCAATCTCTTAGCGCGCTCTAAGGCGAGTTCTGCGGTGCGCACATGGGAGGTGACCGGCTCATCGAACGTCGAGGCAACTACCTCTGCATCCACAGAACGATCCATGTCCGTCACTTCTTCAGGGCGCTCGCCGATCAGGGCGACGATCAAATGGACATCTGGATATTTGGTTGAAATGGAGTTCGCAAGCTGTTTCAAGATTGTGGTTTTTCCCGCCTTTGGAGGGGAGACGATCAGTCCACGCTGACCACGACCGATCGGAGCGATGAGGTTGATGAGCCGTGGCGCCAGCGTATCGTGGTCGGTCTCGAGGTCGAAGCGCTTGTCGGGGAAGATCGGCGTGAGACTCTCGAAGACCGGTCGGTGGGCGGCATGCTCAGGCTCGACACCATTGATCGATTCGACCTTGAGCAGTCCAAAATGTCGTTCGCTCTCACGTGGCGGTCGTACCTGTCCGATCACCAGGTCACCGGCTCGCAGTTCGTGTCGCCGGAGCTGCGCCTGCGAGACGTAGACATCCTGGTCGCTGATGCGGTAGTTGGTGGCTCGCAGGAAGCCGATACCTTCGCTCATAATTTCCAAAATGCCGCCTCGCAGTTCGATGCCTTCCTTTTGCTCCTCTTCCTCGCGGATCAACATGTCAAGTGTCTCTTTATTCAAGCGGTTGGCGTTGGTAATATTCAATCCCTTCGCAATTGCGAGCAGCGAGTAAAGAGGTTA
>JAICQC010000214.1 GCA_025938055.1 Anaerolineales bacterium
CGCATTCTCACGCTTCCGTTTCCGCGGCCGCCAGACGATGCTCAAAGCCATCCTGCTCATCCAGGTCTTCCCCGGCTTGCTGGCGCTGGTTGCCACGTTCCTGATGATCTCGCAGATGGGTGACGTGATCCCATTCCTTGACCTGGATACCCACACCAGTTTGATCCTGGTCTACCTGGGCGGCGCGATGGGCATTAACATCTGGCTGATGAAGGGTTACCTCGACACGATCCCGCGCGAGATCGACGAGTCAGCCATGGTGGAAGGCGCTTCGGACTGGCAAATCTTTACAAGGCTGATTCTGCCCTTATTGCGTCCTATCCTAATTGTCATTCTGATCATTAACTATATTGGCACGTATGGAGAGTTTATCCTGGCGCGGGTGCTGCTAAGGAGCGCTGAAACGTACACCTTGATGGTAGGCTTGCAGGTCTTCGCCGGGGCACAATTTAATCAGCGCTGGGGGGTATTTGCAGCTGGCGCACTGCTGGGCGCGCTTCCCATTGTCGTCATTTATCTTCTGCTACAAGATCAGATTATAGGAGGGTTGACCCAGGGCGCGGTGAAAGGGTAGCAAAACAGTGCCGGAAAAAGATGCTTATGAACCGAAAACGTTTCTCGATCGCGCTTACCGGGCTCCTGGCGATGTCCACTTTCGTCGCCGCCGCTTGCGGGGGAGCGAGTCCTACGGCAGCGCCCCAGGTGACGGAGCCCCCGCCGACCGGAACACTGCCTGTCGAGCAGGCGGACCTTCCAACTGCTGAGCCTACTCGGACCATGACCCCCACAACGCAGGAATCCGTCCCGTTGATCAATCCCGGCTTCGAAGATGGAGAAGCGGGCTGGACCCACTCTGGAGCCACCAAAGCGGTCAAGCTCGACGAGAATGGCTACTCTGGCAATCTGCGTCTAACGCATCAAGCTGAGGTAGCGTATCAAGTCGAAACATCGCAAAGCGTTTCCGGGCTGGCAAACGGATGGTACACCCTGCGTGGCTGGGTCCGCTCAAGCGGCGGGCAAAATGAGGTCTATCTGGCTCTGCAGTGTGGAGGGGAAGAAACGCGCGTCCATGTGCCCTCCATGACACCTGGCTATCGCTGGCTGCATCTCGCGGTATCCAATGAAGTAACAGACGGTGCGTGCACGATCCGGCTGCATTCAGATGGTAACGCCGATACGTGGGCAAGCTTCGACGATATTGAGCTGGTACCCGGACAAACCGCTCTCTCCATCCTCGGGGCAGATATCTCGAGCCTGAAAAAGTCGGAAGACCTGGGCGGCGTATACCGAGATGAGAACGGCACACCAATGGACGCGCTGCAAATCTTAAGCGACCATGGGCTTAATTACGCTCGCCTGCGCGTCTGGGTGGACCCAGCCGATGGCTACCATAATAAGGAAAGAATTTTAGAGATGGCACTCCGCCTAAAGGAGCACGGCATCAAACTGTTGGTGGACTTCCATTACTCGGACAATTGGGCAGACCCCGGCAAGCAGATCAAGCCGGCAGCCTGGGCAAGTTACTCTTTTGAAGAGCTCAAACAGGCTCTCTACGATCATACGTTTGATTTATGCAACAGCCTGGTAGAACAGGGCACTCCGCCGGACATGGTGCAGGTGGGCAATGAGATCAACGCCGGCATGCTCTGGCCCGACGGGCACACTTACGACCCGCCGAACTGGGACAACCTGGCAGAGCTTCTCACGGCAGGGTACGAGGCGGTCAAGGCTTGCTCGCCAGAGACGCAGGTGATGCTGCACATCGCCGAAGGCGGCGATAACGAGCTGGCGCGCTGGTGGTTCGACAGCATCACGCGCAGAGATGTTCCCTTCGATGTGATCGGTATCTCCTACTACCCCTACTGGCACGGGAGTCTGGGAGAACTGCAATATAACCTGAACGACATCACCGCCCGGTACGACAAGGACGTGATCGTGGTGGAAACGGCGTATGCCTTTACTGACCAAGATGATGATAACTATCCCAACATTGCCACACAGGAATTGATGAACCCGCACTACCCGTTCACGCCGGAAGGGCAGCGTGCAATGCTGCGAGATGTGATGGCGATCGTCCGGGCAGTGGACGGTGGTCGCGGGCTCGGCGTCTTCTACTGGGACGCCACCTGGACTGCGGTGGAAGGCAACGGCTGGGACAACACCAACCCCGAGTTTGGCAATGCCTGGGAGAACCAGGCTCTGTTCGACTTCGACGGCAAAGTGCTACCGGCGCTCGATGAATACCTGAATCCATAGAAGAATGTTGGCTGACGTTTGGAGACCCATGAATTTTCCTCACATGATCTACGGCGGTGACTATAATCCCGACCAATGGACCCCTGAAACCTGGCAGGAAGATGCGCGCCTGATGCAGGAGGCAAGTGTCAACCTCGTCTCACTGGGTATTTTCTCCTGGACCAAACTAGAACCTCAGCCTGGCGTCTTCGACTTTGAATGGCTCGACCAGCTGATGGACTTGCTGCACGCGCACGGCATCAGCGTTAATCTTGCGACACCGACCGCCGCTCCGCCCGCCTGGCTAGTGCACCAGCATCCTGAGATCCTTCCCGTCACCGCCGATGGGACGATATTGTGGCACGGCTCGCGGCGGCATTACTGCCCGCATAGTCCTGTCTATCACGAATACGTCGTCCGGCTCGTGCACAAACTGGCAGAACGGTATGCCAATCATCCCGCCCTTGTCATGTGGCACGTGGACAATGAGTATGCCTGCCACGTCACCGAGTGTTTCTGCGATGCATCAGTCGCCGCCTTTCGCGAATGGCTGAAAAAGAGGTTTGGCTCGCTCGATGCATTGAACAAAGCCTGGGGTACCGCCTTTTGGAGCCAAAGCTATGGCGACTGGGAAGAGATCCATCCACCGCGGGCAGCACCCACCTTCATCAACCCGTCACAGCAGTTGGACTGGGCACGCTTCAACTCGGACTCGTGGATCGCCTGTTTCGACGAGCAGAAAGCCATCCTGCGCGAGCTCCCTCCCAATATACCGGTGACGACCAATTTCATGGGATTCCATAAACCGATCGACTACTGGGGGCTCGCCGCACGTGAAGATGTCGTTGCCAACGACAACTATCCCGATACATCCGACCGGGATTGGATGGTGTACTCAGGCATGGTCTGCGACCTGATGCGTTCCTTAGGAAATAGCCGCCCGTGGATCTTGATGGAGCAAGCCCCCACCCACGTGAACTGGCGGCAGCGGAACGCGACCAAGCGTCCAGGCGTGATGCGCCTTTGCAGTTATCAAGCCGTAGCGCGCGGCGCGGACGGAATCATGTTCTTCCAGTGGCGCGCCTCCAAAGCGGGCGCTGAAAAATTCCACAGCGCAATGGTGCCTCATGTTGGTACCGATTCGAGAGTCTGGCGCGAGGTGAAAAGCCTGGGCGCGGAGTTGCGCAGGCTAGAAAGCGTCCGCTCGAGCCAGGTACAGGCGGAGGCAGCGATCCTGATCGATTGGGAAAGCTGGTGGGCGCTGGAGTTGCCCGGGAAGCCTTCCAACGACCTGCGGATGATATCGCAGGTAATGACCTATTACGCGCCACTCTTCAAACGCAACATCTCAATCGATTTTGCTCATCCTGAGTCCGACCTTTCGCGCTACAAGCTTGTCGTTGCTCCAAATCTGTATCTGGTAGATGATCATGCCGTTGAAAATATCCACCGCTACGTTGAGAATGGAGGCAATCTGGTCATGTCATTCTTCAGCGGCATCGTGGATGAGAACGATCATGTACGCCTGGGCGGATATCCGGCTCCCTTCCGCGAGCTGCTCGGGCTGGTCATTGAAGAACACATACCCTTTGCGGAAACACAATCCAATACATTCTGCACAAATGATGGTCGTCAATTTGCATGCTCTCTCTGGGGCGAGGTGATTCTTTTGAAAACCGCGCAGGCAATCGCAACCTTTGAGCAGGATTACTACGCAGGAGGTCCGGCTGTTACGCGTAATCAATACGGAAAGGGAACAGCCTTTTACGTGGGAACCCTCCCTGATTCAAGCGGCATGGATTGGCTGACAGCAGAGGTCTGCACGTCGGCAGGTATTAAACCTACCGTGAATCATGCGCCGCACGGTGTGGAACTCGTGCGCCGTACCAACAGCAAGGAGAGTTGGCTTTTTGTGCTGAACCACTCCGGCAATGAAGTAACCATCCCACTCGACCAGCCAGGCTATGACATGTTGAGCAATACGAAGCTGGAGAAATCCCTGCACCTTGGACCCATGCAGGTTGCGATCATTCAACAGCCTGCCAGATAGACTGACCGTTACCAACTTTTGATTGATACTTTAGGAGTAGACATATGTTCAAACAGTAAATCCTTATGGTTGATTTGTGTCCGGAAAAACAGTCGGTTCTTCGTCAGATGAGCACAGCCCTATTCAAATTTCTCATACGGCAAACCGACATAATTTTCAGAGATCACCGTTCGGCCGGCTTCACTTCCAGTTAGATAATCCAGTTCCGAGGTTTGCAAACGCCGTGTCATCGGGTCTTCATCCAGTTTGTGCAGGAGGGACGTATACCACCACGAGAAGCGAATCGCCTTCCAGACGCGGCGTAGGGCTGTTTCAGAATAGCGGTCGAGCAAGTCGACGCGCTTCTCTTTATAATAGGCGATCAATGCGCGAGATAAATAGTAAATATCAGAGGCAGCAAGGTTAAGTCCCTTGGCGCCGGTCGGTGGGACGATATGTCCCGCATCACCCGCAAGGAACAGGCGGCCGAAGCGCATCGGTTCTGCCACAAAACTGTGCAGCGGTGTGATGCTCATTTCGAGGCGCGGCCCTGTTACTACTTTCTCCGCGGCCTCAGGCGGTAGGCGGAGGCGCAGCTCTTCCCAAAAGTCATCGTCAGTCCAATTCTCCACCTTATCATCGCGCTGACACTGTACATAGTAACGGCTGCGCGTATGCGAACGCATACTGCACAGGGCAAAACCGCGCGCGTGATTGGCATAGATGAGTTCATCCATCACCGGCGGCACATCTGACAGGATTCCCAGCCAGCCGAAGGGATAGGTGCGCTCAAAGGTTGCGAGTCGCTCAGCCGCAACGCTTTTCCGAGCTACGCCATGAAAGCCGTCACAACCCGCTACAAAATTACAGACCAATTCCTTTTGTTCACCGTTCTCCTGGTAGATGATGCGAGGCGAATCTGTATCGAAATCCACTACGCGGACGGCAGGCGCTTCGTAATGAACGATTCCACCTGACTCGTCAATGTGAGCTTTCATCAGATCATGTGTGATTTCGGTCTGCCCGTAGATCATCACGACCTTGCCATGGGTATGTTTGGGAAAATCAATTCGTTCAAGGCGTCCATCGAATGCAATATTGATGCCCTCGTGGATGAGTCCCTCGCGATCCATGCGCTCCCCCGCTTTGGCTTCGCGCAGCAGGTCTGCCATTCCCTGCTCGATCACGCCCGCGCGGATGCGCCCCTGCACATAGTCGCGGCTGCGGCTCTCCAGGGTCACGCTGTCGATGCCCTGCAGATGAAGCAGGCGCGCCAGCAGCAATCCCGATGGACCGGAGCCGATGATGCCAACCTGAGTTCTTATCTGCATCGAATTACCCGTTGAGTTCACACCAGTTTGGTCTTATCGGGAATATTATGTTCTGTCAACGCGATGCCTTCTCGCATTTCCTTGAGATCGACGGTAAGCGACAATTTTCGCTTCTGAAAAAGATGCCCAAAGGATTCCTTCAAAACCTTCATGACGCGTTGGGTCGCCTCCTTTTGAACTTCTATCGGGCGGCCCTCGCGGATCAATAACCCCACATGCACAAAGGCGTAATCGGGATCACCATCCGCGACGAGGTACTGCGTGTGTTTTATGGCGCGGCTCTTGATGCCTTTTAAATTGATGGCGCCTGTAGCAACCACTTCTTCATGCAGACGCGCAAGTAGCGGCTGGACATGAACTTCAATGTTGTCGGAATATTCAAGAGTTAAGTGTGGCATACGATTTCCTTTTATTCCACGGGCGGTGTGCCGTGCTTATGAAACGACTCGATGGTCTTCAATCCCCATGCCTGTCCCTTCTTTCGTTCTGCCTCATTCCACACAATTGGCTTCCAATCCGGCGCGAGGATGAGGCGCGCGCCGGCATTGGCAATTTCAAAACGATTGCCACCCGGTTCATACACGTATAAGAAGAACGTCTGCTGGATGGCGTGTTTATGCGGACCCGTTTCGATGAAAACGCCATGCTCCAGACAAATATCTGCTGCGCGTAAGATCGCTTCACGGTTGTCTACGGCATAAGTGAAGTGGTGCAAGCGTCCATTTGCCCCGTAGGCATCCTCAGCGATGGCGACATCGTACGATTTGTTTGTAAAGGTCACCCACGCTCCCTTCTCGGAGCCGTCGTCATAAATGACTTGTTCCGTCAAGCGACCGCCAAGACACTCTTCCAGGAAGCTTCGAGTGGCGCTCACATCTGCCGCGAGAAGGTTGATATGATCCAACCGACGCAAGCCCACACCACGGTCAGAAAACCGGGACGCCTGATTCTTCAACGCAGGCTTTAACTCCGCTGGAGCCTGATACCATTCCGTCTCGTAATAGATCTCCATGTTGTGTTTATCAGGGCCGGTGAAACAATACGCAGGGCCATGCCCGACGTTGTCCTCCTTCCAGCCTTTGCCCAAGCCTGATTTCTCAATGGCTTCCACACGCCGCTGCAATGCCTGTGGGCCCGTCGCGCGAAACGCATAATGACCCAGCCCTGGTTTTTCGGAGGCGGTTAACTGCAAGGAGTGATGTTCATAGTCGTCCCAACCGCGCAGAAAGACAGAGTCCCCCTCACGTCCGCTCTCGTACATCCCCATCACATCGACAAAAAAGCGTGTGGTTTCCTCAAGCTTCGGGGTTAGCAATTCAAGATGACCGAGATGCGCAATATCATGGATGGGTTCTTTTTGTTCCATGTTTATTTCATCCTTTCGACGATCTGACGAAGTCCGTGGAGGTCATACGAGGTTTCACCCGACAGAAGTTTTTCGCGTAAAGCCTCTTCGCGCCGCAAGCGTTCTTCGGAGGCTTTCAATACCTCTTCGGCGCGTTCGCGTTGGACACAAACCGCGCCGTCAGCATCCAGTACAAGGATGTCACCGGGTGCGATTTGTGTTCCGCTAACTGTGACTGTCGTGTTGAGTTCGCCGATCTTCGTCTTGGTTGCACCTCTCACGCGGATGAAATGACTCCAGATGGGCAAACCCAGCTCAACCAATTCATTCACATCCCGAACCGAGGCATCCACCAGAATCCCCGCCGCTCCTCTGACCTTGACCTGAGTCGCCAACAATTCGCCGATCAGTGCGACCGGAGAGGGTTCAGGCATGCTTAACACCAACACCTCTCCAGGCTGAATCTGTTCGATGATGGCATGTACCATCAAGTTATCATCCTGACCACATAAGGCAGTGCGGGCAGGACCCGCCACATGGCTGTTGGCTATGATTTGAATGAGCGGAATATCGATCAACCCTTCACGCCCCGAGGCTTCATAGACCGTTGCCACGCCGAGTTCACTTAAGCGAGTGATGTCATTGGCGTTCATAAGCTTGTCACCACCCACGGCAATGTCCGAAAGTGCGCTTCTGCAAACTTGATGTCCGCATTGCCAGAGATCCTGCGTGCATGGTTGGCGCGTCGCGTCGCGAGTTCGCTGTAATACTTGTGCAAATAACTCTGTGCTTTCATCGCATCCATCGCCTTGGTCTTTTTTTCCATGACAGGTGTGATGTCGACGAACGTGTTGGGTTTGAAATCGCAGAGCTCGGGTTGGTGGGGCTCGAAG
>JAICQC010000240.1 GCA_025938055.1 Anaerolineales bacterium
GGCGTCAGGCGGCTGATCCACAGGCTGGCTGTGCCGCGTCGAGCGCTGACGGCTTCTTCCACCAGAGTGATATTTTCCTGATGCCCGTACCAGCGCCGGAGCCAATCCATCATTTCAGGATGAGGCTCCAGTGCCACAATACGTGCGCCAAGCCTGGAGAGTGCGTGCACGCGGTCGCCCAGGTGCGCTCCGATGTCGAAGCACAGGTCGCCGGGGCGGACGAACGGGGCGTAGATCTGCCTCAGCGCCGCGTGATGGAAGGGCAGGCCGTAATAAACAAGAAAGGAGTAGGCAAAGCCCAGAGACCTCTGGACCGAGTGGAGCAGGCGTTGAACCGGCATCTGGTTATTCCGGTTCCATGGAAAAGTGGAGCGGATAGCCCTCCAAGCCCGCGGCAAAGTGTGCCTTGTTGATGCGTTTCTCGGCTTCAGATTTGGGAAGGGTTTGGACATATGCCAGCCCGGTGATGTGTGCAATGAGCATGATCTCGAATGCTTTGGGGTTGGATTGATAAAAAATCGTCTTCAATACGTGCACCACAAAATCCATAGGTGTCACATCGTCATTGTGAACAAGCACGCGATAAAGCGGCTCGAGTTCGGTTTGCTCTTCCTGTTCCTCGATAATTTTGATCTCGGGGACGACTTCTACTTTCATGTATATGTACGGGGTTCTTGTGTTTTTGGATCTACGCGGGTCAACATCAATACAGCTCACTAAGCGTTTTGAACTCCGCTTCTGTAAGTTCGATCTCCGCTGATTCGAAATTCTCCCTGATATGCTGCGGATTGAGCGACATGGGGATCGTGATCACGCGGGGCTGAGCCACGAGCCATGCCAGCGCGATCTGATAAGGCGTTGCAGAATGCGCCTCTGCAATTGCGCGTACCGTCTGGTTGACGGATAGATTGCGGAACTTCACAGGTGAATAGGCGGTGAGCAGAATATCATTCTGCTGGCAATACTCCAGCACGCCATTCTCGGCGTAGGAGCGGTCTGGCAGGCGATAGGGGACCTGGTCAGTGAGGATGGGTGTTTCAGAGAACGATTGCGCCTCCTTAAGAAGCTTCAGATTAAAGTTGCTCACACCGAGGTGTCTTACTTTTCCATAGCGCACCAGTTCATTGAGCGCGCGGAACGTATCCTTGAGTTTCATGCCGATACGCGGCCAGTGAATCAGATAAAGATCCACATACTCCATGTGGAGGCGGCGCAGGCTGTTCTGACAGGAATTAAAAACCTGTTCATAGCGCAAGTGTTCGGGCGAGATCTTGGTCGTGACGAAGATCGACTCACGCTTTGTGTTTGTCTCGCGGACGGCGCGCCCGAGTAATTCTTCAGAGTGACCCGCGGCGTAGCCTTCGGCTGTGTCAAAGTGAGCATAACCCACCTCGAGTGCAGTGCGCAGCGCGGTCAACGCAGTGGGATCGAGGTTTGGGTCCGGGTAGGAATCGCCGCCGATTTTCCACATGCCAAAACCGATCTTGGGGATGGAAAGTCCATGCAAGGTTTCGTATCTCATAGAATTTATTCCTTAATAGGGAGTGTGAAGCGAAACATGCTTCCTTTCCCTTTGCCCTCTGATTCTACCCAAATCCGCCCGCCGTGCACTTCCACGATCCGTTTTGCAAGCGCCAACCCTATACCGGTTCCTTCGCTTCTGGGGTCGAGCTTGTCGAACAACCCAAATATTCGTTCCTCATAGACGGATTCGATTCCAATACCATTGTCTTTGACAAAGAACACCTGCTCGTGCACACCAATTTCGATCAGAGGTTCAGGTTGATCGCCCATGAATTTGGCGGCATTATCGATCAAATTCTGCATTACCTCCACCAGGCGCGGGCGGTCACCTCTGACAACTGGCAGATCGAGTTCCACATTCACCTTGATATTCCCAGCCACCAAGCGGCCTCGAGTCAGTGACAGCGCCTCCTCCGTAATTTTTGCAAACGGGATATCAGAAGGAGGATTCACCAGACGCCCGATGCGAGAAAGCTCCAGCAGTTCATTGAGCAGACGCCGCATCTTTTCCACCGCTTCGTTGATTCGCTGTAGATCTCCTTTGAACTTTTCCGTGTTGCCGGACTTCGCGTCGCTTTCCAGCAAGCCGACAAATCCACTGATCGTGATGAGAGGGCTTTTGAGATCATGAGAGACCGTATAGGTGAAGCGCTCCAACTCGGCGTTTTTCGCTTCCAGTTCCTGAATCATCTTCTCCCGCTCGGCTTCCACACGTTTTCGCTCGTTGAGCTCACGCTGCGCCCTGGCAAACGCTTCATCGATTTTGCGAATCGCCAGGCTGAGAAGAATCGTGGAGGTAAGAATATAAATCGTTTGTGCAATCCATAGTGAAGAAGCAGGGATGTCCTGATTGGAGGCGGGTAGGATATCCGTCTGTCCGATGACGAGAATGAGTCCACCGGTAAGAATACTAATGACACTCCAAAGGATGGATGCGCGCCAGTTCAGAATGAGCCCAGCGCAAACGATAACCACTACATATGCCATGAAGGCAGGGTTATTCTCCTTCGGGTTAAGAATCATAGCAATTGTAACCAACAGCCATAATGCAAAAACAATCAATGTTCCGATTGTTCTCACATAACCCTGGTTAACAAGTTGTTTGAATGCCAAAAGCATAAGTATGAACGGTACGGCAATGGCAAGCCGAAGCGGTTCCCTGGAAGGATCGATCGGAGCAAAAACATTGTATAAGAGAGTGGCAGCAATCGTGATCCACAGGATGATGTTCAGCAAAGCTGCCGCGCGGGTTTTATCCTCATCCCCTTCAAAGGCAGGTGGGGCGATCCAGCGCCGGATGTTCCGTACCATAGCCATCTTCTTAAGAATCATCCATCACTCTGGGAGTTTATACAACAACTTCCCTTCCTCTGCACTAAAACCCGCCTCCGATTCACAAGCTCTCCTTCCATCAGATTTAAAATGGATTATGACTCGTAAATTCTTCCCAGCTCAGTTCGCTCCGATATTGATATTCGCGCCAGTTCATGATCAAGCCTGACTCGATCTTTACGACCACAATGCCGTGATAGCGTCCGTGCATCTGAAACGAATATTCACCAAAGCCGATCTGGTCCTTTTCGTTGAAAGCAAGATGATGCCAGGTCATTTTCATGGGAATGTCGGTACCGCTGTCTCCGCCGAAGAACTCATGGAGTTCCGTCCGGCTGCGATAAAGTTGTTTATCAGGCGGTTCCACATATACCGCATCTTCGCGAAAACAATCTGCAGCTTCGCGCGCGTTGCCAGCATTCCATCCATGGGCAATCGTCTGCATCAGCCTTTCGAATTCAGAGGTGTTGATCTTCATGTTTCCCATTCGAGCCCCGGGTGACTGGTGTGGCTTGCCTCCGATACAGTTTCAGACAACAAGCCTTCCGCGGCTTCGATCTCCTCCTTTTCGCCGATCAGCCCGAGCCGGTCTCCTACCTGGAAGACCGTCATGGACTTCGGGTTGGCGATCAGGTGACCCTCGCGCAGGATCGCGACCACCGAGGCGCCTGTCTTGGCACGTATATTGGCTTGTGCCAGCGTCTGCCCTACGAGCAGGTTGCCTTCGGTGAGGCGGAACCAGTTGACCTCGAGACTGTTCGCTGCCTCCAGAAGTTCATGCAGCAGGCGGTGCTCCTCCTCGGTGTTCAGCCCCATATCATAGTGGTCGCGCCGCACCGCATCGGTGTAGCGATAAATTTCCTGCGATGGGAATCCCAGCTTCAGGAGAGTATGCCGCACGATTTCCAAGCCGCCTTCCAGTTCCGGGTGGATGACGTCCTGCGCGCCCAGGTCCGAAAGTCGCCTGGTTCCATCTTCGCTCGAGGCGCGGGCGATGATCGGAAGATCTGGCGCCATGTCGCGCGCCGCGGTGACGACAAGCGCGCTGGCATCTTCATCAGGACCGGCAACAACAAGGGCGCGTGCCCGTTTCAGACCGGCATGGGTGAGCACTTCCGAATTGGCGGCATCTCCATACAGGGTCGGGATTCCCTGCCGGCTAAGTTCTTCGCCCCGCGCCGCATCTGCCTCCACCACAAGATGAGGGATTTCCATTTCCCGCAGCAAGCTGACGATATGACGTCCCACGCGTCCGTAGCCTACGATTACAACATGGTTCGCGAGGGATTCCTCATCTGGAATTGGCAAAGGAGTGTGTCGATTCATCAATCTCCACGCAATAGGAAACCCTTGCAGCCATTTTTCCAGCGGATGGATCAGCCGAAACATCAGTGTGTTGAGTGTAATGGAAAGAAGCGAGCCTGCCAGGATTAGCGAATACTGATCGCGCTCCAGGATCCCGAGGTTCAAACCTTGCTGCCCCAGAATAAAGGAAAATTCACCGATCTGACTCAAGCCGGCAGACAGAACAAGTGTTGTGAGAACGGGCCATGGAAGTACAGTACCCATGAGAATGGTCACCAGTGCCTTGCCGACCACGATCAGGGCGGTCAATGCCAGAATTTCGCCAATGTTATTCAGCAAGTAATCCGGGTTGACCAGCATTCCAATGGAGACGAAAAACAACACAGCAAAGGCGTCCCGAAAGGGTAAAACGTCTGCACCCACCTGATGACTCAGCGGTGATTCACTGACAACGACGCCTGCCACAAATGCACCCAGGGCAAGCGACACGCCGAAGAGTTCCGCCGCACCGAGAGCGATGCCGAGTGTAATTGCTAGGATCGCCAGAATAAACAATTCGCGGGACCGTGTATGAGCAATGCGCATCAGCAGCCACGGGATAAAGCGGATTCCTGCGAACAATACCAGGATCACGAAACCAGCTGCCTTCAGAAGGGTTATGCCAAGTTGCGCCCAGTTGAAGCCGTTCGAGGTGTTGACCAGGCTTGGCAACAGGACAAGGATCAACACTGTTGCCAAGTCCTCAACAATCACCCAGCCAACAGCAGCCTGACCGGGCGG
The DNA here is from genome assembly GCA_025938055.1 of Anaerolineales bacterium. The sequence goes on from JAICQC010000240.1 coordinate 4,942, forward strand.
CGTATTGAGGAATCCATTGTCCGTGAGCCCGCGCAGCAGGACAACCGTGCTGGCAATCGATATTGCCAGACCAATAACCATGCCGGACGCCGGAGTCCATCCCCACAGCTGGCTAAGTCCCAAGCCTAGCAGGGTGGTAATGACCATTCTGCCGAGCGCGCCCGGTATCGCAATATTTCGTACCCTCCAGAGGTCCTTGAGCGAGAAGTGCAAGCCTACTCCGAACATAAGGAAGATCACGCCCAACTCGGCGAGTTGACTGATCGTTTCCGTGTCCCCTACAAACCCGGGCGTGAACGGTCCAATCACGATTCCCGCCAGTAAATATCCAACGATCGTTGGCAAGCCAATCCGCCGGGCGACCAGCCCACCCATAAATGCCACCACCAAGGCGACAGCAATATTAATTAATAATGTTACCTCGTGCATCGTCCCTCCAAACCTCTAGGTTGTCTCTCGGTTCGCCAGTCCTCTTATTTTACACAAGAAAAACCCGCCTCTGTGAGGCGGGACGGTCCACATTGCGAGTAGGAGACATGTGTCACATCCCCAGCCGGTTGATCCCATCGAACGCGGCGGTCTTATAACACTCCGCCAGGGTGGGATAGTTGAAGACGTTGCTGATGAAGTATTGCACACTGCCTTTGAATGCCATGACTGCCTGCCCAATGTGGACAAGTTCGCTGGCGCCCTCCCCGATAATATGCACGCCTAATAACTCGTGTGTATTGAGGTCAAATATTAATTTCAACAGGCCCGTATGGTCGCCGATGATCTGTCCGCGGGCGATTTCGCGATATTGTGCCTTGCCGATTTCATACGGAATGCCCTGTTCGGTCAGCTCTTCTTCATTGCGTCCAACTGTGGAAATTTCAGGGATTGTATAAATGCCATACGGGAAAAGCTCCGGTGAACTCTGGGTCGGGATGCCAAACGCATGACAGGCGGCGAGCCGTCCCTGTTCCATCGAAGTGGAAGCCAGCGAAGGGAAACCGATCACGTCGCCAACCGCGTAAATATTTGGCATGTTCGTTTGATACTGCCCGTTCACTTTCAGGAGCCCACGCTCGTCGGTTTGCAGGCCGGCAGCCTGAAGGTTGAGAGAGCGCGTCGCGCCTGTTCGTCCGATGCTGTAGAGTGCCATTTCGGTAATGATCTGCTTGCCGCTGGCGAGATGGATTTTCACCCGGTCACCATGTTCGTCGGTGACGGGTTCGATCGTATCCACCTCTTCACCCAGCCGCAAAATGGCGCGCTGCTGATTGAAATGATATGTGAGTGAGTCGATGATTTCAGCGTCCACAAAAGGGAGCAGGCGACGGCGCTTGTCAATGATCGTCACGCGGACGCCCAGCGCGGCAAAGATGCTGGCGTATTCAAGACCAATGACACCGGCGCCCACAACTGCCAGTGTCCGCGGGAGGTGATCGAGCTCCAGCAAATCGTCGCTGATGAAGACCCGCTTTCCATCGAAGGGAATACGATCGCTTTTCGTGGCGCGAGTGCCTGTGGCAATGACCACATGCGCAGCGCTGACGTCACGCCAGCCGCGGCCATCCGCATATTTCAGGCGCACGGTATTCGCATCCACAAACGAGGCTTCCGCCGAAACCAGTTCGACCCGGTTACGCTGAAGTTGATGGCGGACAATGTCCAGTTCGTGCTGGATCACATGGTCCGTGCGATATAACAAATCTGCCATCGTAATATTCTGCTTGACTGTGTAGGACGCCCCGTAGAGACTATGCTCACGATAACCAGAAAGATGAAGAACAGCCTCGCGCAATGTTTTACTGGGGATCGTGCCTGTGTTGATGCACACACCGCCAATGATGGTCTTGCGTTCGATCACCGCGACGCGCTTGTTGAGCTTTGCAGCCTGGATCGCGGCGCGCTGACCTGCGGGTCCCGAACCGATCACAAGCAAGTCATAATCATATTCCGGCATGGCATTCTCCCATAAACTAATCTGTCATTGCGAGGAGCGGCGCTTCAAGCGCCCCGACGACCCTGGCACCGCCCGCCAGGGCAGGTGAGCAATCTCCTCTAAGAGGCGAATGCTTCATAGTGACTGAGATGTCTGCATCTTAATGCTCGCGTCGTGACTTCAGCTACTCCCTGCTTCCTGAGATAATATGAGCTGGCAAATCGAACTCAACAGTTCCATCCCGGGCAAGGAAAGATGATAACTCTTCTTCGGCTTCTTCGAAGATTCGATTGGTCACGTCGTCACGTAGCGTCACACCCATGAGTGGCAGCCATCCAAAAATATCAGCCTCGAGCATGGACCGAATGCTGGGAAATCGGGCTGTGCCCTGATGAGTCACCACGGATTCATTGTTGACACCTGCGTTTTTGAACAGCGCGGTCAGTTCATCCTTATCACCGAGCACGAA
>JAICQC010000535.1 GCA_025938055.1 Anaerolineales bacterium
GCACGGATATGTCATGAGCACAAACTGACCACGAAAGATGGCGAGGGATCCAATGAAAACTGAACGCTCCGAAGCATCCGGGAGTTTATATGAGGTGAAGACGCATGCGCCGGGACCTGCGGGACGGCTACCCCTGCAAGCCGATTGGCTGCGCGACACCGCCAGCGGGAACGTCTTCGGCTGGTCGCAGGCGGCGGCAATGGGCTGGAGCCCGGACGAGTTAGGCAAAGATGAATATCTGATCCTCAGCACGCAGGGCGGCATCCGCGCCCCAGACGGCACGCCGGTCGCGCTTGGGTATCACACGGGTCACTGGGAGGTGGGCTTACTGGCACAGGCAGCCGCCGAAGAGATCAAGCTGAAGGATGCGATTCCCTTCGCGGGGTTTGTCAGCGACCCGTGCGATGGGCGCACCCAGGGAACGACTGGCATGATGGACAGCCTCGCCTACCGCAACGACGCGGCGACCGTCCTGCGCCGCCTCATCCGTTCCCTGCCGACGCGGCGCGGCGTGCTTGGCATCGCCACCTGCGACAAGGGGTTGCCCGCCATGATGATGGCGCTCGCCGCGCAGAAATCGCTTCCCTGTGTGGTCGTACCGGGCGGCGTGACCTTAATCCCCGAGCAGGGCGAGGATGCCGGCAAAATCCAGTCTCTCGGCGCGCGCTTCGCCCACGGATTGCTCACCCTCGAAGAAGCCTCTGAGCTCGCCTGCCGCGTGTGCGCTTCGCCTGGGGGCGGCTGTCAGTTCCTCGGAACAGCAGCGACCAGTCAGGTGGTGGCGGAGGCGCTGGGGTTCTCCGTCACACATTCCGCGCTGGCGCCATCGGGTCAACCCATCTGGCTGGATCTGGCGCGGCGTTCGGCGCGCGCCCTGATCGAAATGGAAGCGCAGAAGCAGACCACGAGCGATATTCTCACGGAAGAATCACTACACAATGCCATGGTGACTCACGCGGCATTTGGCGGCAGTACGAATTTGCTGATGCACATTCCTGCCATTGCCTATGCCGCGCGGCTGCCGCGTCCCACCGTGGAGGACTGGACTCGCATCAACCGGGCAACACCTCGCCTCGTAGATGTAATGCCGAACGGTCCGACCGGCTATGGGACCGTACAGGTCTTTCTGGCGGGCGGCGTACCCGAAGTGATGCTGCATCTGCGCACGCTGGGCTTACTGCGCCTGGATGCCCAGACTGTCAACGGGATCCCGCTGGGGGAGGCGTTGGACGAATGGGAGCAGAGCGAGCGCCGTCAAATTTTGCGTGAACGTCTCAAAGAACTGGATGGCATCGACCCGGACGATGTGATCATGAATCCTGCCAGCGCGCGCGAACGTGGACTGACAGGCACCGTCACATTTCTCACGGGTAATCTCGCGCCGCAGGGCGCCGTTATCAAGAGCACGGCGATCGACCCGAGCGTGGTGGATGCAGACGGCGTCTATCGAAAGATCGGTCCGGCGCGCGTCTTTACGAATGAGCGTGCAGCCATCGCAGCTGTCAAAGGCTTGAGCGAACCCCCGGTGAAGGCAGGCGATGTGATCCTGTTGATCGGCAGCGGTCCGATGGGCACCGGCATGGAGGAGACCTACCAGCTGACCGCCGCACTGCGTTATTTGCCCGATGGCAAGCACATCGCATTGATCACGGACGCGCGCTTCAGCGGCGTGAGCACGGGCGCGTGCATCGGTCATGTGGGACCGGAGGCGCTGGCCGGTGGCCCGCTGGGACGTGTGCGCGACGGCGACCTGATTCAGATCATTGTGGATCGAGTGGAGCTTTCGGGGCAGATCGATCTGATCGGCGAAGGCGAAAGACGCTTCGAGGCGGACGAAGGCACGCGCATCCTGGCAGCGCGTCCGCTCCACCCGGACCTGAGCCCGCATTCCGATCTGCCCGAGGATACGCGCCTGTGGGCTGCGCTCCAAAACGTCAGCGGCGGGACGTGGGGCGGCTGTGTCTATGACGTGGACAAAATCATCGAGCGGCTGGGAGACATATAGTGTCACTCACAAGACACCGAACAAAGGACAGCACCTTCTGGGCTTTCAACGGTTCCCTTCTGCCGGAAAACATCATTCGAGAGTCTACTGATTCTTCGCTACCTCGATGACGTTGAACACCAGCTTGATGGCGAATACGCCGAGTGCCAATCCGCAGACCAGGCTCACGAAGCGAAAGAGCCGCGGCGTGATGAAGCGCCGTCCCCAGGCAGTAAGCGCTGCCAGGAATAGAGACCAGAGCAATGCGCTCGATATCAAGCCCAGAAAGAACGTTAAGATTGTGCCTGGCGTCGGTGCGAGGATAGAGCTGCTCCCAAGCCATAAAGCGATCGGCAATGGGTTTGCTAGAGAGAGCCCTACTCCCAGGGCGAATTGACTGCTCGAAGTTGCAGGCAGGTCTTCCAACGGCTGGTTTCGAATTGCATCTCGCAGTGCCTGTAACATGAGCCACAGTATCAGTAAAATTCCCAGGGTACCTACCGCCAAGCGGATCATCGCGTTCTCGGTGAGTAATGCTGCACCCATCAAACCAATACCACTCCAGAGCGCCATACCTGCTAACGCGCCAATCTGCACAGATAGCGACGCGTGAAAACCGCGTTCCAGTCCATTACGGACGGCCTGTGTTGTTACCGCACCGGGCGAGGCACAGATCGCGAGAGCGAGTCCAAATCCTGATAAAAATGTTTCCACAGCACATCCTCCTTTAGACAACGACTGCTTCCGGGTAATATTCTCCAAACATCGTGCCAACGCGAGCGACTTCTGCACCCAGGGACTGGAGCC
>JAICQC010000465.1 GCA_025938055.1 Anaerolineales bacterium
GGCGCGGCATGATCGTGGAATAAGCAATATCGAGTATGTGTGCCGCCTTATTCATGAAACGGATAAATTCCGGCCAGCGCGCCGCATCTTTTTCAGAGAAACGTTTAATGGACTCCGCCGTTTTCACAGGATCGGCATCGAGAACAAGATGATCTTCGTAAGCCGGACCACCAGCTCGACCTACGAATGAAATGAAGACAGGCGTCTCTGTGAGAGTAGGCAGAGAGAGTTTCAAATCTTTGATAATATCGGGGCGCAAGCTTCCGCCCGTGTGCACTGAATCGACAGTGAAGCCATCACCGAACCTTTCAGTCACTACCGAACCGCCCACAATGGGGCGCCGTTCGAGCACCAGAACCTTCTTCCCCTGCTTCGCTAAATATGCCGCAGCGACCAGTCCATTGTGCCCCGCGCCGATAATAATGATGTCATAGTGGGTTGTCACAAATCATTCCATTCAATTTACTACTGCATTCTCTAGGATGGAAAATCGTTTGCTATCAACGTCGATCTCTGCCTGCACACCATAGGGAAGGACGAATATAGGGCTGGTATGTCCAAAATCCATCTGAGTAATGATAGGTAAGTCTGTTAAGCCTTCTTCCTGGTTTACAACTTGAAGAATGGCTTTGTCATATTCCTTGAACTTCTCCACAGGCACTTCACCACCCGGTCTTCCAAATAGAATTCCTGAAAGTTTAGACAGAATGTGCAGCGAAGCAAAGACACGCAATATGCGCTTTACGGTTTCGGGTGGCGGAGCTTCTTCGGATGTCTCTAGGAAGAGAATTGCATCCTGCCAATTAGCCGGAAAAATCGCCGTGCCGCGCGCCCAATCGAGCACTTCCAGGCATCCACCCATCAAATGCCCGCGATGGACTCCATGACCCTGGAGAAATCTCCAACCGGTGGATGGATTCAACGTTCGTTTGACTTGCTGGTTGGCAGGATCCGCCCAATCGAGGCGTTCCGCAGTCCAGCCATCTATCTCTTGATTTACTTCGCCAATCACGTTGCTCGAAAACAGTGTTTTGCGCAGAGATTCGACGACATAAGGAAATATTCCTCCATTTTCTGCAAATTCCAGCATGATACTTGGACCATAGAAGGAGGTCAGTCCCGCCTTGTAACAGACCAGGTGACTGATGGTTGTATCGGAATAGCCCAGGAAAATCTTTGGGTTGTTTCTGATGACGTTCAAATCAAGAAAGGGCAAGAGGCGGATCGAATCGTCACCGCCGATGGTGGCAAAGATGCCTTTGATGGACGAGTCGAAAAACGCCTGCATGAAATCGTCTGCGCGTGCCCTGGGATTGCGGGAAAGCCAGTCCGCATCTTTGAGGGTGTGGGGCATCTCCACGACCTGCAGGCCAAATTTATCCTTCAACTGCTGCACACCGACCTGATAGCGATGAGGAAATACCGAAGGACCTCCCCATGAAAGGGAGACCGTTGCGATTTTGTCGCCGGGGCTGAGTTTTTGAGGCTTGATCATTTTCTACTGGCACCTGCGCCGCTGACTCCAGTATCGTGAAATCTGATCATACATGATTCCTGTTGAAATTCCAATGCTGTGCGAAGCGCTAACTCAATCACGTCGCCGTGGAGAAAGAACTTCCGATGACTAATTACCACTTACCAATTACCATCTTTCAGTATCTCCTTCGCTGCCAGCATCCCTGCCGCGCCCATCACTCCACCCCCGGGATGCGCGCCGCTTGCGCCGAAGTAATAGCCTTTGAGGGGCGTGCGGAAGTCCGCCCATTGCGGCACGGGGCGCAGAAAGAAGATCTGGTGTAACAGCAATTCACCATGGAAGATGTTGCCGCCGGTGATACCCGCGATGGCTTCGATGTCCTTCGGTGAGATGACCTGCATGCCGACAATGCACTTGCGGATGTTCGGGGCATACTCCTCGATGGTTGAGATAACTGCTTCGCCGAGTTCGTTTCGTTTCTCGTCGTTCCAACCGCCTTCTAAATCATAGGGCGCGTATTGTACGAAGCAGGACAGTACATGTTGCCCGGGCGGTGCCATGTCGGGGTCGATCATGGAGGGGAAGATCATGTCGAGATACGGGCGCTTCGAGATCTGCCCGTATTTAGCGTCGTCGTAGGCGCGCTCGATGTAGTCGATGCTTGGGCTGATAGACACCGCGCCACGATGAAGGGCGGAGTCTGCTCCCTTGCCTTCGAATGGCAGGGCGGTGAAGTTGGGGAGTTCGCTCAAGGCGATGTTGACCTTGCCCGACGAGCCGCGCGTGCGAAAGTTTTGGATGGACGTGACAAAGTCTTCGGGGAAATATTTCGATTCGACGAACTGCAGGAACGTGCGCTTCGGGTCTGCGGCGGACATGACAACGTTCGAGTGCAGCTCATCGCCGTTTTCTAAGGCGACTCCCATCGCGCGTCCATTCGTGACAATGACCTGCTTCACGCTGGCGTTGACTCGAATCTCCACCCCGAGCGCTGTCGCGGCGTTTAGGATCGAACCACTCACCCCGCCGGAACCTCCTTTGGCAAAGCCCCAGGCACGGAAGGCGCCGTCGATCTCGCCCATATAGTGATGAAGCAGCACATACGCCGTCCCCGGCGAGCGCGGACCGAGGAACGTGCCGATGAGTCCGCTGGCGGCTTTCGTGCCCTTCAGTGCATCCGTCTCGAACCACTCTTCCAGCAAATCCGCCGACGATTGGGTGACAAGCTTGGCGATCGTGTAGAGTTCTTTTTCAGAGAGGCTCTTCGCATACTGACCGACTTTGAGCAAATTAAATAAGTCACGCGGATGCAAGGACGATGGATCAGGAGGAATCAGGTTGATGATCGGCTTGATTGCCTTCGCAGCGCGCGCCATGACGCGGGCGTATTCGTCGTAGGCTTCCGCATCTTTGGGCGAGTGGCGGTACAACTCGCGGCGCGTCAGGTCGTGGTCGTCCCAGGAAGCGAGATAGTCACCGTTTTCCGTCGGCGTGAAGGTGCTCGGCAATGGCAGGATCTTAAGACCATGTTTCGGCAATTCCAGATCACGGATGATCTCCGGGCGCAGCAGGCTGACAACATAGGAAAACTCGGTGAACTTGTATCCGGGAAAGATCTCCTCCGTCACCGCCGCGCCACCGACGATGTGTCTGCGCTCGAGCACCACGACCTTCTTCCCCGCGCGCGCCAGATACGCCGCGGCGACCAATCCGTTGTGCCCTCCGCCGATGATGATCGCGTCATATTGATTAGCTGTCATGCAGGCTGCCTTTTCTTAGTTTCTCGATTCTGCGATTGATAAAGGGAGAAAAATGATCTCGATATCTTTCCTGAACGTCTTCTCGCATCCAATCATCTCCTGTAATAATCCGGCGGCAATGTGGCGAACCACAACGACAGCGAGTATCCAGCATCCAATTGGATTGCGTTGTAAATAGTGCATAGTCCACGGTGACCTCTTCTCCAGGCTCGATATCCCGGCGGGCTACCAGTGTTGCTTCATCGTCCATCCAGACACTGGAGTCGCACGAATGATTCATGGATGCATCCAGGGATCGGGTTGTTTCGATA
>JAICQC010000479.1 GCA_025938055.1 Anaerolineales bacterium
GCCCTTGCTGTATTTAATAAATCTACATGTCATTGCGAGGAGCGCAGCAACGATGCAATCTCAAACATCATGAGTGGGATTGTTTACGACAGATGAGCTTCATAGTGGTTGGCTTCAGCTCCTCGTATTTATATCAGAAAGAAATCATGTTCCTCAAACGCTTCCAGCTTGGTCTTATTCACGTTGCGGTCGCGATGACCCTCGTTCCCATCAACAGCACGCTAAACCGCGTGATGATTTTCGACCTCGGCATCTCCAAGACCATCTTCACCTTGCTTGCTATCTTCCCCTATTTGCTTTCCCCAATTCAGGTCGCGATCGGTTCCTTTTCAGACCGGCACCCTATTTTGGGTTACCGCCGCATGCCGTATATTCTCGCCGGACTACTCCTCTGTGTGCTCGGCGTGGCGATTTCCCCGCAAGTCGCCGTTCTGATTAGCCAGAACTTTATGCTCGGGATCATCGTCGGGGTTCTCGCCTTTGGGATGTGGGGGATGGGCTATAATCTCTCGGCTGTTTCCTATCTGTCTCTTGCCTCGGAACTTTCCGGTGAGAAGGGACACGGCAAGACGGTGGCGACGATGTTCACGATCATGGTCATCGGCTTGATCGTAACGGGGATCAGTCTGAGCCGCCTCGTGCCGGCGTACGACCCTGAAACGTTAACACGTGCGTTTGTGATCGTTGCTGCTGCCGCCCTGGTTCTGGGCCTGCTGGGACTCTTCAAGCTGGAGCCTCGCAACAGGATTCTCTCAACCGTGTCCCGGTCTGAAACGTTTACTGTTAGAGAAATGACGTCTGCAATTACCACCAACCCGATAGCAAGGATTTTCTTCGTCTACCTGCTCCTACTGCTGGCTGCCATTCTGGGGCAGGATGTATTGCTCGAACCTTTTGGCGCACAAGCCTTCGGCATGACCCTCGAGCAGACTTCCCGGATCGTATCCATTACCAACAGTTTTACGCTCATCGCATTTGTCATTGCTGGTTTCCTCGATGGGCGTGTCAAGAAGAAATACGTGGCGCAGATGGGAAACCTTGGCGCGCTGATCGGTTTTGTGACCATTGTTATCAGCGGTATCACTACCAGCCAGAGCGCCTTTTACATCGGCATCACACTGCTGGGAACAGGCACAGGACTATCCACGATTGCCAATCTATCTCTGATGTTCGACCTAACCGTGCGGGAAAAGGTCGGATTGTATATCGGTGCCTGGGGCTTCTCGAACGGGCTGTCCCGGCTGGTCGGTTTGCTCCTGGCTGGCGTGGTCGCGGACCTCACCACGCAGGTCACGGGCAATCCGTTGAGCGGGTACCTGGTCGTGTTCAGCCTCGAAGCGCTGATGTTGTTCATTGCGGCGATCATGCTCTATCGAATCGACGTCCCTGCCTTCAAGCGGCAGGTCGAAGAACCATCCTTTGTTGAGAAGGTTGCAGTGACGGCGGAGTAATTATGGATGATTGGCTTTCCCTGAGCGACACAGCAAAATTACTCGGCGTGCATCCCAGCACCGTCCGTCTTTGGTCCGATAAGGGTGTGCTGCCCACGCATCGCACTTCGGGCGGGCACAGACGGTACCGCCGCAACGAGGTCTTGTTATGGGCGAAGACGGCACGCGAGATCCGCGTCGAACCGGAAAGCATCCTGCACACTGCCATGAAGAATGTCCGTGTGCAGATCGGGGAAGCGAACCTGGAGTCACAGAGCTGGTTTCAGAAGCTGGATGACAATGCACGCCGGCAATACCGGGAAAGCGCCCATTCTCTTTCTCAGGGATTAATGACATACATTGCTTCAGAAAATGGTGATGATTTCGAAGCCCATGCCATTGGTTATGAGTACGCCTCGCGCGCCCGCCGTTATGGGCTCAGTGAAGTGGACGCGACACGTGCGCTGCTGTTCTTCCGCAATGCATTGATCGAATCGGTGATGAAGGTATACCGCGAAGCCAATATCATGTCTGGGAAAGCCTGGGAAGAGATGCTGCATAAGATGCATACGTTCACCGATCAGATCCTGGTCAGCCTGCTGGAGACGTATCACAAGCTGGAAAACGCTAACCACTAATTAATTACCGCTTACACGGCACTATGTAATTTCTTATAGTATTCTTATCGTTCATGGCGGGTATATAAATGGCTTTCACGCTATAATCAAATCATGTCTATACTTGATATCCCTCCCTTTCTTGCAACAAGGCGTAATCATGCCGTGGAACATGCCACGCTGAAGATCCTTGCGCGCAAATACGAAGATAAGAATCTAGCAGGTCATTCGAATCCCACAGGGTTCTTCCTGTTCGGCGACATGACCACGCCTGATATCCGCAACGCGATCGATGAAGCGATGAAGCGGCTGCGTGCAGGCGAAAGCGATCTGGCGATCCACCCCGGTTGTGGAACGAATCTTGCCACCTCCATGCTGCTGCCCGCGACCTTTGCCTGGGTCCCATTTCAGGGGACGCGCGCTCTGCGCTGGCGGCTCCTGTTGATTCCCGTCGCGTTGACGTTTGCGCTCTTTGGCTATCTGCTGAGCAAACCGCTGGGACCCTGGCTGCAGCGCAACGTCACCACCGAAGCAGACCTGGGGAACCTGCAGCTCGTAGAGATTATCCCCGTTCGCAAAGGCGTTCACCGAGTTATCACAAAGTAGGGGCGGGCGGCTGCCCGCCCTCCTACAAACATGCCCAACCTCTACTTCCTCTTCGGTAACGACGAATTTGCCATCACTCGCAAGCTCAAGGAATTCGAGGCGGACTTTCCCGACCCCACCAGCGCGGACATGAACACTGCCCGGCTCGACGCCCGTTCGACCAGCGAAGATGACCTGAATAACGCGGTCAATGCCATGCCGTTCCTTGCGAAGCGACGCCTGGTATTTCTACAAAACCCCTCCTCCAAATACAACAATCCATCTGCACGAAAAAAGTTTTTCGCGTTCATCGAAAAAACTCCAGAGTCGGCGCGCCTGGTAATATATGAATCTGTGGAGCCGAAGGAAGCCGAGAAACACTGGCTGGTAAAGTGGGCGGAGAAGAATAGCAAGCTCATTCAAACCAAGGCGTTCATGCTCCCGCGTCTCAAGGACATGACTGGCTGGATCGTCAACGAGACCAAGAACCAGGGCGGGAAGCTCGAGCCGCGCGCCGCGGAGATGCTCAAGGACATGGTCGGCGTGGATACGCGTCAGGCAGGGATGGAGATCGCCAAACTGCTGGCATACGTTAACTGGAGTCGCCCGATCACCGTGCAGGATGTGGAAGCGGTCTGTATCGTCACCTCGCAGCAATCGGTGTTCGATTTTGTCGACGCGCTGGCGAACGGGAATGGCAAAGCTGCTCAACACTTATTGCATCGCCTGCTCGAGACAGAGGATAACTTCTCGCTTTGGGGCATGGTTATCAGGCAATTCCGTCTGTTGATCCAGGCGCGCGAGATTCTGGA
>JAICQC010000284.1 GCA_025938055.1 Anaerolineales bacterium
CCTTTTGATCCGGACACCGAACTCGCGGATGAAAGGGATCCCGTCGCACCACGCGCCCGTTCGAGGGTCGACTTGAAGCGCTCCAAATGAGATTTCTCGTTCTGCAGCTTTTCGAGTTGTCCGCGCATCACAAACAGGCGCTGCTGAGCATCCAGGGCGGAGTCATACACATTACGGATCTCCTGCGGAGGCATGCTGTCGAACTGGCTCTGTAACTGCTGAAGGTGTGTGGTAATCGCGGCATTCCGCTGCGACAGTTTTAGCACTTCACCCTGACTCTGTTCGATCATGAGGGTGACTTCTTTCAAAGCCTTTTCGGTTTCTTCCAGTTCTGCCTGCAAATTCAGCTCACCCCCGGCGGACGTAACGATATCCATTGTCATAAACGACTACTCCTGGCTTTTCACCTGATCGTTTTGCAGCTTCACCCAACCCCGCTTTAGTGCATAGACAACAGCCTGTGTGCGATCTTCGACTCCGAATTTTCGCAAAATGGATGTGACATGATTCTTGACCGTTTGATGGCTGATCCCCAGCAAACCTGCAATTTCCTTATTGCTCATCCCACGCACGACACAAGCCAACACTTCCATTTCACGGTCAGAAAGCGGGTGGAAGGGCGAACCCGGCTCGCTATACGATCGCCGAGCGCCGTCCATCTGTTCGTCGATCCAATGGTCCAACTCACGCCGGGTAAAGATATGCCCCGCAACCGCGTACTTGCCGTCCGCCACAGCCCGGACTGTGCGGGCAAGGACCTCAGGTTGAATATCTTTCGCGCAGTAGCCAAATGCGCCAGCCAATACCGCATGGATGGCTTGCTCAATATCGTCGTATCCGGTTAACAGGACAACACGCGTCGGCAGGTGTTCGGAGGTGACCTGGTGAGTAACCTGCTGACCATTCAGACCAGGCATGTTCACATCCAGGATCGCAACCCTCGGCTTCAGGTCGCGGATCCGTTCGATCGCCTGGAGACCATCTCCGGCTTGGGCAAGGATTCGAAAATCCTCTTCCAGCGCCAGAGTATCGACTACGCCCTGTCGGAAGAGGGGATGATCATCAGCGATGAGCAATGTTATTTCATTCATCCTTTACCTGTTCACTCAGAAAGTCCTAGTATGAGTATAGCACAGTAGCGACCTCTGGGCAATTTATCCGTTCTTGCTCACATATCAGTTTCGTAATAAGGCTTACTCCCAGCGGTAGACTTGCATACTTTCGCTAAGGGGCGTCGACTCCGCATCTGTTCCTGCCTTAAAGAGGAGTTCCAACTCTGATGTGAGCTGCGGATAAAAACTGGGAAACGTAATCAAATAATCCACGGAGTTCAAATCGAGGTATTGGGCAAGTCGCGCTTCATCCCGGATAAATGGGACGATTTCGGGCGTGATCAGCCCAGCCATATCAACCAGCGGGTTCTGGACGTAATACCCGACGGCACCGATATCATGGACCGCGAGGCGGGCATTCGCTGGGATGTTCTGATTCACCCATTCAGCCGTTGCTACCATCTCCGTCTCGACCCAAAAGACATCACTCGCATTTTGGCGCGCACCAATCCACGTGAAGGCAAGGCATAACGCAATGGTAACGATCTTCCATATGAGCACGATCCGCTGGTTTACTTGAGGGGACAACACAAATTCCAGAAAACCCAAAATCCCCCACAAATAGAGGATCGGCAATATGGGGATGATATATCTGCCGTGTTGATAAGCAGGCAGGCTGATGAAGTAAATGCTACTATAGCCTAAAACCCAGACGAGACTCGCCAGCGTACCCCAATCCCGGGACTGAATCCTTTTCTTCAGCCAAAAGAACGCACCGGGGAGGAGAGCGATGAATGGGCTGGCAAGAATGGGAAAAAGATAGTCGCCGAAACGCTCGAACAATGGCCTCGAAAGCCAAAATGTTTCGTATTCCGCCTGTTTGGCATAAAAGGTATTCGGCATCGGGTTGCCAGAAAGTGCCAGATTGAAAAACACAAAGGGCAGAAACAACGAGCCGAAACCAATCAGCGTTTTCCAAATCGCTTCACGGCGCTGGTGCCAGGCATGCTCGGAAAGCAGCGCGACCATAATGATAGGACCAAGCAGGGTCAAGCCGTCCGGGCGAACCCAGGCACTGAGACCAACCAGGAGCCCGAGAGTTAGGTAACGCCGAGAACTGGTCATCAAAGCGCCAAGTACCACCAGAACGATGAGGGCGTGCAAAAGGGTTTCCATTCCCGAAGCCGCCGACCAGGTTAGATGCCATGCAAAGACGAAGAACAATCCTGCCCACGGGATTGGCGAGTTATATGAGGACAGCAGTTTGCGCACGAGATTTTCTGCGCACACAGCCAGCAACGTCAGTACTGCCCATCCGAGCAGATAGGTCCACACATAAGGGGCAAGGTCGATCAGGAATCCAATCGCAAGAAGAGCTGTCCAGAGCGGGGACGTGGAACCCGCCGAGCGCTGCCCAAGCTGGAATGCCCATTCCCTGTGCTCGGCAAGGTTGCGCGCATACGTCAGATGAATCCAGGAATCATCCAGTGGGAAACCAACACGATAGACCCACGCGCTGACGAGTATATAGAACAGCACCGCAACCAGAGCGGCAACTGCAAGGACGATCCAACGGTCAACGCGCCAGTTCAATGCGGTAGAGCTTCGCGTCATTGACTTCTCCTATGTATGTAAAAGCAGGATGACTCTGCGGAGCATCATACAAATCCTGAATAGACTCGAATGTACCGCTCTCTTCGATTACAAGGTAACGTGCACCGTATTTTTCAGCCACAGTCAAAATCGTAGATTCATCTCCAAATGGCAGCGCAATAGATGGACGTCCTGACGCAATGAAATAGCCCGGCGGATTGCGAACGATCACCACGTCTTCAGGAGTGATCCCGCTATCGAGAAGCAGTTCCTCCACTGCTACGTAAATGGCATCGTCCTCCGCCCACCCCCTGGCAATCACCCGGATGTTCACCAGATAGGCGGTCATCAGCACCGCGAGTACAACCAGGATACCTTGAAAAAAATAAGACGCGTTTTTGTCCGTAAACTGGCCGCGACGGCGCGCCCACGCCAGAACCGCGTCCAGGCCGATCGGAGCTGCCACCCACCAGTAGGGCTGGAACGCCGCCCCGGCGTGGAAGAAACTCCCGCGAGAACCTGCAAACGGAAAGAGGAGGGTCATCACTGCGAACAAGATCAGCCAGCCGATCACCGCGATCTTGGTCCGCAGATCACGGCGCAACTGCCATAACCCGATCACGATTAACGGGAACAGAAATATTCCACCCTGGGCGGCAAAAGTATTCCCTAGATTGGATGCAAACGCCTCGAGACGATTCTGAACCGCCATGTCCCAGCCGCCTTGCAGGAACGACTCCCGCGTCAAAGACTGAGGCGGGTACATAAATGTCTGGTTATAGTTTTGAAGCCAGAGCAAACGCCCGCCTCCCGGAGTGAGCGGCGAGCCAAAAAGGTGAAGGTTGCGCACGTGCCAGAATCCCATTGTGAGCAGGTAACCGAAGATCACAAGCAGCCCTGCCAGAATAACGGAACGGAACCAGGTTCGGAAATCGTTCTGCCTTCCATCGTGCTCGTCATAAGAATTCCACAGAATCGATAGACCAGCTAGCCCAAGCCAGAGCAGACCGTCACTGCGAGCCAGAGTCATCAAGCCCGCGAGCGCGCCAAGCGCAACAGGAATCCACGTTTCGCGGCGCGGTGCGAGGAGCAGAAACAGACCACCAAGAAGCATATATAGAGCATAGTTATCCGGGACAGGCATGAAGGGCGCGTAGTACAACGAGAAGATGGATAGCACCCCGGACACCAGCGCCAAGTACGTTTGGCGGGAAACGCGAAAGGCGAGAGCCGCTGTCACCAGCGGCACACACGCAGAGAGGAAGATGAACGGGAAGCGTCCCGCGGCGTACGTGGGGTGGCCAGACAACGTCATCCCCAGCGCAGAAACGATTGAGGCGAGCGGCATCCAGTAGGTATGCGACGGATGCGGCAAGCCAGCCGGATCATCGAGATAATTCCAGAGATAGGGCTCGGTGAATCCACGACCCTCAGCAAGCTGGACTCCGCCCGCGAAATAATAATCCGCATCCATGTAGCCGGGCAGGGATTGAAAACGCGAAACCGCGAACGGCACGACCAAACCAATGGCAAAGAGGAGCAAGTAGTGGCGCCAGTTCACGCGCGGTCTCCGAGGCGGTCAAACCACGTGCGGGGCGAGCGCAGGACCCACCAGCGCATCCAGTAAAGACCCGCGATCGCGGCGACGGGCGGCAGCACCAGGATCAGGTCATTCACAAGTGGGTCATATACAGAAACAACACGCAGGTACAACGCATAGGGAATAGCGAGAACGAGGATCAAGAGCAGTGCCATTCTCAGGACGCGGTATCGCTGCCAGCGTTCCCAGACAAGGGTCAATATCAGGATA
The DNA here is from genome assembly GCA_025938055.1 of Anaerolineales bacterium. Next base: position 4,456 of record JAICQC010000284.1, read on the forward strand.
AACGGCAGAATCAAGACTACATGGTTAGACGGGAAGATCGCGAAGCCCATCAAAGGGGTGGCCGCCAGCGAGAGGGATGCCGTCCACACTACCCGCCGAAAATGCGCATCGACCGATGCCAGCCATTCACTGAAAACAAGTATGCCCAAGGCGATGGAAATGATTCTGCCGATGGGGAAGCTCACATTCGGGACCCATCTGGCTAGGATGAATCCCAGACTCAGGCTTGTACCGCGGTACCAATCCGACAGGACAGCGCGTATATAAGGCAACCCCCAGTTGGAGTTGGTTAGAAAAGAAACAGCCAGGAGAACAAAGAGTGCCATTCCGAAGCCTGCGAGCACGCCCCAGCGCCGGTTGGCAAATACAAAGAAAAGGACGAACAGAAAAAACAGCGCGCCTATTTCCCACTGATAAGCGACCAGTGCCAGCAGGGCACCCGCCAGTTCATCTGAAAAAGAACGCAAGGCGAGCAAAATACATAAGTATAGAAAAGCCAGCAGGATGGCAGGCGATGCGGTCGCCAGCGCGTTCAAACTGAAATACTGAAATAGACCAAATCCAATCAGGGTCACATATAACCAGCGTGCCGGCTGCCACTCCGACAAATTAAAAGCCAACAAAACCGTTCCGATCAGGGCGAGCTCAGCAAGCACCATCCATATTCCGCGTGCCAACACAAAATCACGGATGAATGCCAGAGGCGTGTACAGCAAGAGGATAAAAAAGGGGTCGTTCAGCACATAGGTGTATTCACTCGAAAAGGCGCGGCGTCCGTAGACAATTTCCTGGGTGCGTTGTGCGATCTCAGTGCTGTAAGGTCCGATGGCGTTATTGAGCTGGAGGAGCTCACCCTCGGGCATGAGCCGCCCACCGAGGACACCGTTCGAAAGCTCGATCTGCTCCACCAGAAAAGCCCGGACGCCGCTCCAGCGCAGGAACAACCACTCACCACCCGGCAGGATGCGGGCAAGAGAGATATTCCCTGCCAGCAGTATAGCCAGGATCACCAGCAAGAGAACAAGCAGTCTGACCTCTTCCGCGCTTAACCACTTCCGAGATTTTCGTATATCTGGAAATGACATGGATTATTCGATGAAGAATCGGAAGATGGGGCGTGTTGGAGTTCGGCGTGCCACTTCCGTGAACCCCGCCTGTTGGAATGCCGATGCAGTTCCCGTGTACATATAAGGAGCAGGCATATTCTTTTGCACATCCACCGGATAACCTTCCACGATTCTTCCGCCGTGTTGCTTCACATGTTCCACCGCGGCTTTCAGCAACTCGACGGTGATCCCCTGTCGACGCGAAGTCCTGGCGACAAAGAAACAGGTCACAGACCAGACCGGTTGATCGTCTACAGGTTTGAGGTTGCGTGAATGTGCCAGCCTGGGATATGCATCCCGCGGCTCGACCGCGATCCAGCCGACGATTTCCCCATGCAGATAAGCCAACAAGCCAGTGGCAACACCCGAATCCACGATGGATTTATGCAGTTGCCGCGCTTCGTAGCCGCGCGCGTCCTCATATTCCTTGCCGCGCAGTTTCCAATACATACACCAGCAGCCGGCGCAGGCGCCA